>JAITPT010000104.1 GCA_031289285.1 Puniceicoccales bacterium | reverse complement strand
GCTGGACGTGGTGTTACCGGTGTTCGTGCGCCAGACCGTCAAATCCGACTCAGCCAATATGGCGCGAGTGCGCCAGTGGATAGATTTACTCGTCGTGGCGCCACCTTCGAGACGCAAGTTTATGTTGGTGCGACTGCCATTTCCCGCCCAACTGCGACGACCCAAACAAACTACAAGCACGTCCCCCTCCTGATACACCCCATCCCAGAAAGGAACAAGCGATACATTGATAACGAAATCTGTGCTGTAATTATCGTGAAAACGAACCGCAGCATACGGGACAATGATGCGCCGCCCGGTTGTGCGAATGGCTGTTTCCACAGCCCCGCCAGAGACAGGGTTTGCGCTCCCGGCGACAACGGTGTCGTCAACAAGAATGTCGCTACCACCATCGTCCACCCACTCAAAAACAGGAGGGTCAGAGTTTGGCGTGTTCGCCAAAATCCAGAGATGTCCGTCCGCCGTGTTTTTAACACGGGTTCCGTTGAAGATTTGAAGCGGGTCGGTGAGGCCAATGGCGGACAGGGCATAGTTCGTCAGGTCCTCCTGCGACGGCCCCGCCGCGCCAAAGTCGTAAGCGGGAAGATAGCCGCCAAGCCCTTGCAGTGCGCTGACAACGGTAGAAAGGTTCTCCACGTCTGCCGCATTGGCCGCGCCAAGCGCGGAGAGAGACACGTTGCCAGTCAACAAAACGTTGTTCACCGACGGACGGTTGTTCAGCGCGTCGTAGTCGGTGGTGCCACCACCGCCACCGCCACCCCCGCCGCCGCCAGCGATAATGTTCAGGTAGGCCGCTTTTTCAAGCGACATTCCGGGCGGCGGATTGCCACCGGCTAAAATGGTGTAGGCTTCTTCTTGGAGTGAGGGCATTGGTTTAGAAAGTTGTGAATGGGAAATGATGGGTTGCAAAAGGCAGTGCGCCATGGCGCGACGCCGTCACAGTTTCGCCCTCGTAAAAAGGCACAGTATTTTCCAGCGCATCACGCTGGCTCTTGCTACGGGCACGTTGCGAAACAGTCTCATAAGCAGACCGTAACACCTGCTCACGCTGTAGATTTTGAGTCAGTGTGTAGGACAGAGCGATTGCCAACTTCGTGTAAATCGCCTCCGCACAAAGCGCATCCAGTTCGCCAATGTTCGAGTCAAGACCGCCCTGCAAAATGTCATAGACATAGACGATTTGGCAATTGTCGGCATTCGTCAGAAGCACGGTGCCTTCTACCTCGAAAATTGTCCGGTTCTCGCTTCCGCACAGTGAACCGTTGATGCTCACCACACGAAGGAAATCCGCAGGAAGCTGGTATTGGTGCCGCCAGCCAAAGGCAGGGGGCGTAGCCAGACGCGCCAACGTGGCCCGCCGCCGCGCACACCGCCACGGAAAATTGGAAAGCACCTCGCGCACTGAAGACGCGAGGTGCAGTTTCACCACAGCCGCTAACTCTCCCGGCGAGTCCATCGAGACCAAACGCTTTTCACTCACAAGTGAAAGCGCATGGTTCGCAATGTCCGTCGTCGTAGTCATTTTTAGCGGCTGTAGGCGTTGGAGGGTTAGTCGTTGTTGCCGTCCGAGTAGGGCACTTCGATAATCACATCGAGCGGGATAGTCCCGCTGGCGACAGTGAAGAAAATCGCAAGCCCGCTCGCGTTGTCGGCGTCGGAGACCGGCGAAGATTGCGCGAAGGAGTTCATCGCAAACTGCGCCCCAGCCTGTGCATTGGCCGAAATGGCCGTCGCGTAGCGCGTAGGGTTCGCCGCCGTGCCATCCTCACCGGCGAGGCCGATGGAGACCGCAGTCAGGTTTTGCCCCGACGCGCTGTTGTTACGCACAAAGCCGCCGCTATCGCCAAAGATGGAACCCTTGGCGATGTTCGGGAGCACAATCGTGTGCGCCCCAGCAGGGTAAATCCCTGCGAGGTGGACACTCAGCAGCAGTGCGCGGCGTTGTGTGATGGTTTTGGGCACCTGCCCCTTGTAAAGTTCGATGAAGTTGTATTTAGCCATGATGAAAAAGTGTGTGAAAAGTTGTGAAAAAGTTGTGAAGAACCCGCGCGAGTTGCCCCGCGCGGGCGAATTCGTTACGGGATGAACGAGGAGGCAGGTGCCTCCAGCGTCTGCTGGTTGTAGGTCACCGAAACGAGCGAGTCTTGCACTCGCACGAAACCGGCACTCACGCGGTTCAAGACCTGCATCGCATTTGTGCGGTCGGGACGTTGGTTGACTTCGACGCCGTCATAGACTTTGCCGCCATGGATTGCCGACTGCGCCCAGCCGACGGTCGGGACAAGCCCGTTCGTGTCGGCAAACAAGTTCAACTGCTCGCTGGAAATCCAATGGAAACCCATAAAGTAGTTAATCTTGCCGTCCACCAACGCTTTCACGTCCGCATAGCGGCTGTCGGCAACTTGGCGGACATTGTCCAGTAAGTTGAACAGCTGGCTTTGCGTGTGTGCGAGGTAGAGTTTCGCACCGCTTGCGACAACTTCATCGTCGTCGGTGAAACCGAGTTGGATGCGCAGCGCAATGAGCTTGGCGAGGGTGAGGTCGGTGGCAGTGCCGGGCGTCCCATCAAGGTCGCTCGGAATGACTTGCTCCGAGGGCAATGTTTGCGGCGCAAGGTCGGTGACTTCGGGGCCAACTTGCTCAAGCGTCGGCCCGAGAAGGCCGCGCAAAAAGCGATAATCGACGTAGCGATTGCCGGCGGAGATAGTGTTGCGAACCATGTCCGACTGCGGGGCGAGCATCCGCGTTTTCAGCGTGTCGTCCTTGAGGTCGTAAAGGTCACCGTCTGCGGCGGATTGTGCGACGAGGCCGCGACGGATCCACTGCTGCGGAGTGATTGGAGTCTCACCGACGCGAGTCGTGAGGATTGTCATCTTGCGCCGTTTGGAAACGGAGACAAGGCGGAGTGCGCCGGAAGGCACATCCACGTTATAAGTCCCGTCGAAGCGGGGCTGGCGTTGCTGCGCCTCTTGGGCGACGTTCTGTGAAAAAGTAACTTCGTGGCGTTCTGTGATGCCATAGTCTTTGAGAGCCATGTGTGTAAAAAAGAAAAAGAGTTGTGACTGGTTTTTCCTCTCACGTTCGCGATTGTGGCACTTGCCGTCGGGACGCTTTGGGGATGTGTTGCGTCTCGGGTCGGATTGCTCTCGATTGTCCGGAACAGCGGCAACAAACACCCGCAAAACACCCCAGTTCAACCCCTATCCGAAAAACCTTCCAACTTTCGGCAACTATGCGCATCTTTGAGCACCCGAGGTAAAAATCGGGGCACAAAAAATGCCCCCTTTGCAGAGGGCATTAGAGATTTAATGAGATGACGAACGCGACTTGAACAGCGCGTATTGAAGCTGCGAATGCCGCTCAACAGCCGCCGCGTAGTCGGGATGTCCGGGATTGTTCAATGCGCTCTTTGGGTCGGCGCGCATCGCCTTGATCTCGGCCTCGTAGCCGTTCAGCGTCGTGCCGCCCTGAGGGTTCACCGGAGCCTTCTCGCCGACGGCCTTACCGTGCATCACGAGCAGCTTCAGAAACGCAGGGTCATTGCCCAACGCGCTGTTCTTCTCGGCGAAGTCGGGACCAAACTTCAGCCCGGCAACGTGCCGCGCAAGCCGTAGGTTTTCATCGAACTCTGCGCCCCACTCGGCCTTCAGCGATTTCTCCGCCTCGGCCCGCTGCACCTGCGCCGCAGTCGTCGCAGCCGTCACCTCCGCAATCGTGCGGGAAGCCTGCCACTCGACCAACGCCTTCGCTTGCGCGGGGAGGAGGTTGTTCGCGTGTGCAAACTGCTGGAACGCCTTCGCGTCATCCTCGCTCCAAAGCGAAGGATCGAGTGCTTCAGGCTTCGCAAGCGCGTAGTCATCGGCCTTCTCGGGTTTCCCCAGCTTCTCCCACACGGTTTTCCATCCCTCAACATCGGAAGCGTCTTTGGGCAAGGGCAGCTTGTCCCCGCCGAGTTTTTTTTGAAGCTCGACGTAGCTCTGAACGAGGTCGGGAACGTTCGTGAACTTCGACAAACCATCCGGCAACTTAGCCACGGAATTCCAGTTGGCAACAAAGGTGCCATCGGGGTTCACGTAGGTTGCGGGAGGCGGCTGTGTGTCGGCGGGCGGAGTGTCGGCAGCGAGAAGCGGCTTGTCTGGCGCGGGCGCAGGCGGCGGTGAGGGCGGTGAGGGCGGCGGGCCACCGGGAGGCGGCAAATCGTCGGCGGCGGCACGGAGCGTGTAAT
>JAITPT010000061.1 GCA_031289285.1 Puniceicoccales bacterium | reverse complement strand
GTCTGACCCTTTATTGGGGTCGAGAAGATGCAACCTTGGCGGCGAGGTGGTGTCTTAGGGAGTGTATGAAGTTCTTCAAATCTTTACTCACACTCGCTCTGTTTGGCGGTGCAGCCGTTGGCGCATCGGCAGCAGAAGGCGACTCGTTTAACGTTTTGGTCTTTTCCAAGACCAATGGATTCCGACACGGCGATGCCATTGCAGTCGGTCAGCCCTTTTTCAAAAAACAGGGCGAGCTGCACGGCTTCAAGGTGGAGCTTAGCGAAGACCCTTCGCTCTTCACGCCGGAAAAGCTGAAAAAATATCAGGCCATTGTGCTGCTAAACACGACGGGCGCGTTCCTCGCGGATAAGCCCCGACAGCAAGCGCCCGAGGAACGCCGCGCAGCGTTTGAAAACTGGGTGAAGGAAGGCGGTGCCATCGTCGGCCTGCACTCCGCCACCGACTCGTTCTGGGAAGGTCAGGGAAACTGGCCTGAGTTTCACAAGATTATCGGCGGCAGTTTCCAACACCACCCGCACCACCAAGTCAGCATCCTCAAAATCGTGGACAAGAAGCACCCCACGGTAGCGCACCTCAAAGGCGCGACGCTCAAGAGCCGCTCCGAGCCAGTCTTTGAATATCCTCGCGACGACGCATGGGTCTGCTTCGACGAGTGGTATAACTTCAAAAACCTGCAGCGCGACAACCACATCATCCTGCAAGTGGAAGACTCGACCTGCCGCGGCGCACGTCCGTCAGTTTTCACAGGCGGCGAGAAAAGCCCTGTGCATCCGTTCGCGTGGACACGCGAGTATGGCAAGGGGAAAATTTTCTACACCTCGCGCGGTCACTATGGCAGGGCTTTTGCCGAGCCGGACTACGCCCAGCACGTCATCGCGGGCTTGTTCACGGTGCTTGGAAAACCCGTTCCGAAGGTTGACCCTGAGTCACTGCCGAAAATCCCTCAGCCGAAACGCCGGAGGTAAAAACGCTGTCGGGACTTGGTTTTCAATACACTCGAAACACCCAAACACCTCCCGACACCCGACTCATCCTTACACATCCAAAACAAAAAAACGGGGGCGCAGCGCGTCCCCGTTTTTTTGCGCATCGGCGCGGCGCGTGTCGCCGTCTCAATCCTCCGGCAAAACTTCGTTCTGCAAAATCTGCTCAAGCGTCTGGCGGCGGCGGACGAGGCGCGGGCAGCCGTCCACGCCGACGAGGATTTCCGGTGCCTCGGGAAAACTGTTGTAATTCTTCGCGCTCATGGAGGCGCAATACGCGCCCGCGCCGCCGATGAGGCAGAGGTCGCCGCGCCGCGTGGCAGCGGGCAATGCCCTCGGCGCAAGCGTCTCTGGTTCGCCGGGCGCACAGGAAAACAAATCGCCCGACTCGCAACAATGCCCCACGAGCACAAAGTCCGCCGTCGCCCCGCCCTCCCCTGCTCCGCCGCCCACACCGCTCACCACGCCGCCGTTCGCCACGTCGCTCACCACGCCGTTCGCCACGCCGTCGTCCGCCGCCACGATTTCCATCGGATGCTGCGCCCCATAAAGCGACGGGCGCAAAAGCTCCGTCATGCCGGTATCGAGTTTGAGGAAACGTCGCCCGTTCTCACCTGTGTCGCAGACATCCTGCACACGTGCCAACAGGACGCCGCAGTTGGCGGTGAGAAACGTCCCGGGTTCGATTTCGAGTCGCAGCTGCCGTCCCGTTTCGCCAGCGAGCCGCTCAAAGGCTTCTTTGACGGGTGCGCCGACGGCCTGCAAATCCGTGCCCTTCTCGCTTTCCACGCGGGCAACCTTGTAGCCGCCGCCGAGGTTGAGCGTGACGACCTCTGGGAAATGCCGCGTCAGCCCGAGACTCAGCGCGGAGACTTGTTGCCAGACTTGCGGGTCGCTGCCGGAGCCGATGTGTGTGTGCAGCCGCGTAACCCGCAAACCACAGCGCGTCGCCACCGCCAAGATTTCGGGGATGCGCTCGTGCCAAATCCCGAAGGAGGCATCGGGGCCGCCCACGTTTGTTTTGCCCGTGCCGCCAGAGCCGCGCCCTGGGTTGACGCGCACGCCAATCTCCGCGCCCGCTGGCAACAAACCGCCCAGCGTTTCCAACTGCGAGAGCGAGCACGCATTGACGGTGACGCCCGCGCCGAGAAGCTCCGCGATGTCTGCGGGGAGCTCCTGTGTGCTGAGAGAAATCTCGCACGGCAGCACCCCAGCGCGGATTGCCCGCCGCGCCTCAAAGCCGGAGCTGGCGTCGAAGTGGAGGCCCATGCGCCGGAAGAGTTGCAGCACGGCGGCATTGGGGAGCGCCTTCATTGCGAAACGGACGGTGAGGCCGAAGGCGTTGGGAAAAGCGAGCGCGGCGGCGGCCTGACGTTCAAGCGCGGCCTGCGAATAGACGTGTGCGGGAGTGCCGAAGACGGCGGCGATTTGGCGTGCCAACGTGGGCACCAAAATGGATGTCGGTTTCATTTGCGCGGCAATGGAACATCCGTTTTTCGCGGCGCGTCAAGCGGCGCGTTGCGGCTCAACCCAAATTCCGTGCGAAAGGTTTTCTTTGCGCCGTCAGTTTTTTTCGCTCAAAAACCGCCCCTTCAAAAACCTGCCGTCCCTGCCATGTCCGGTCTGCTCACCATAGTCGCCACGCCCATCGGCAATCTCGCCGACATCTCCGAGCGCGCCAAAAACACCCTGCGCGAAGCGGACGTTGTCGCCTGCGAAGACACGCGCGTCACGGGCAACCTGCTGCGTCTGCTCGGCATCGAAAAGCCGCTGCTCGCCTACCACGAGCACAACGAGCGCCAACTCGCGCCCGCGCTCGCGGGGCGCGTCGCCGCAGGGGAGCGCGTCGCCGTGGTCTGCGACGCAGGCACACCTGGGCTAAGCGACCCGGGGTTCCGCGTCGTGCGCGAGTGCCGACGGCGCGGCCTTGCCGTGTCGCCCATGCCCGGCCCCTGCGCTCTCATCGCCGCGCTGTCGGCATCGGGCTTGCCGACGAACGCCTTTCGCTTCGCAGGTTTTCTCCCGCCGAAGTCCTCGGCGCGGCTGCGTTTTTTGGAGTCAATACGCGACGCCGCCGAGACCGTCGTTCTCTACGAGTCTTGCCACCGCGTTGAAAAATTTGCGGCGGAGATTGTCGCGACGCTGGGGCCGGAGCGCGTGGTGTGCTTCGCCCGCGAGTTGACCAAACTGCACGAAACCATCCTGACGGGCGCGGCGGGCGACATCGCCCCGCAGCTCACGGGAAACAATCTGCGCGGCGAGTTCGTGGTGCTCGTCGCGCCGGCGGGGTTTGCGCTGTGAACGCGCCAGCGGGTGCCACCCCGCGCACCGCCCTCGCGCCCATGCAAGACATCTCCACACGCGGCTTCATGCAGCTGCTCGCCCGCTACGGTGCGCCCGACTATTTCGTCACAGAGTTTTTCCGCGTCCACTCCACCTCGCGTCTCGACGCCGAAATCCTGTCCTGCCTCACGCACAACGAGACGGGACGCCCCGTGTTCGCGCAAATCATCGGCGAAGACATCCCCGCGATGGCCGCCGCCGCCCGCGAGCTTGCCCGCCTACCCGCCGCTGGCGTTGACCTCAACCTCGGCTGCCCCGCGCCAAAAGTTTTCCGCAAAAACGTCGGCGGCGGTTTGCTGCGCGACCTGCCGCAGGTGGACGCCCTGCTGGGCGCGTTGCGCGACGCACTGCCGGAGACAAAGTTGACGGTGAAAACGCGCGTCGGCTTTGACGCTGCCAAAGACCCGCCCGCGCTCTTCGACACCCTGCTCGCCCTCGTCAACAAACACGGCGTTGACCTACTGGCCGTCCACGGGCGCACCGTTCGCGGCCTCTACCGCAGCGCGGTGGACTACGCCGCCATCGCCCACGCCGTCCGCACCGCCCGTTGTCCCGTGGTCGCCAACGGCGACATCACCTCGGCGGCAAAGGCGGCACACGTCGCGGCGGAGACGGCCTGCGCGGGCCTGATGGCGGGACGCCACGCGGTGCGCAACCCGTGGCTTTTCCGGCAAATCCGCGAGCACTTCGCGGGGCTGCCCGTCTTCCGCCCGACGCTGGCCGACGTGCGCAGCTACATCGGCGAACTCGCGGCGATGCTCCGCGACAGCGACCCCGCCGTGACCTCCGCCCGTCTCGCGGCACGGATGAAAAAGTTTCTCAACTTCGTCGGCGCGGGCGTTGACCCCGCTGGCGCGTTCTTGGCGGCGATGCGCCGCGCAGAGGACGAGGCCGCGTTGATGCAAGTGTGCGACACGCACTTGCTCGCGGGCGACAAGGCCGGAGAGTTATTTGCCGACGAACCCTACGCGGGAGCCGTCTCCCGCCCCAACTGCGAGTAGGTCGCGGCGGCGACGGCGGCGGCGGCAACGACGTGGCAGCGCGGCGCAAAAAAACGGCGACCACCCAGAGGGGCGGACGCCGTTTTTTTGGCTGGAACTTTTTTGCACCGCGACGAAGGCGGGTGCGTTTTTTTACTTGGCGGCAAGCGCGGCCTTGGCGGTCTCGACGATCTTCGCGAAAGCGGCGGCGTCGTGAATCGCAGTCTCGGAGAGATGCTTGCGGTCAACGGTGATGCCGGCTTTTTTGAGGCCGTCAATGAGGCGGCAGTAGGAGATGTCGAGCGGGCGACAAGCTGCGTTTAGGCGCACAATCCACAGCGAGCGGAACTCGCGTTTCTTGGTGCGGCGGTCGCGGTAGGCGAACTTTTCGGCGCGTTCGACTGCCTCGCGGGCAGCCGTGTAGAGGCGCGATTTGTTGCCAAAGTATCCCTTGGCGCGTTGGAAGGTTCTGTTGCGGCGGGCGCGTGTGGCGGGGCCGTTAGTTACACGAGGCATGTTGTTTTATCTCTTGGTTTGTTGGTTTGTTTGGCTCCGGCGGGTCGCCTGAAAAAAAGTCACCCGCCATGAAGCACTGGTTTATGGTTGCTGGTCCTTGGTCTTGGGTTCGCGGTTAATGGCTGAACGGAAGCGCTTCGCGGATGGTGTTGACGAAGCCGGAGTCAACCGGCTTGTCCGCGCCGCTGCGGCGTTTGGACTTAGTGGATTTGTAGCGGAGCAGATGGCGAGTGCTCGGACTGCGGCGCATGATTTTGCCGGTGCCGGTCACTTTGTATCGTTTCGCTATGGATTTTTTTGTCTTTTGCATGGTGATGAAAGGCGGGGTAGGAAAAGAGTTTTGCAGGCTTTGTCAAAAAGTTTTTTTTTCCCCCAGAAAAAAGAAAGAAGCCGCTATGCCTTCGGTTTGCGCAAGCGAAAGGTCGTGCCGATGAAGTCTTCCCCCGCGATGGCTGCCAAAATGCGCGGCGTCCGCCCGTTTGCGATGATAGTCTCCGCGCCGACTCCCGCCGCAATTTCTGCAGCCATGAGCTTCGTCGCCATGCCGCCGACGTTGCGCTGGGTCGCCGCGCCGCCCGCCAGACGCCGCAGGTTGTCGTCAATCTCGCGCACCAACGGTATCAGCTCCCCAGTGCCGTCGGGCAGGCTCATCAGGCCGTCCACCGACGACAAAATGACAAGCAGCCCCGCCTGCGCCAGCGCGGCGACGTATGCGGAAAGGCGGTCGTTATCGCCGACCTTAATTTCCTCGCTGGCGATGCCATCGTTTTCGTTGATGATGGGGAGAAACTTTTTTTGGCTCAGCAAGTGTTCGAGCGTGCGCGTGGCGTTATGGCAGCAGGAGCGGCTGTCGAGATTGGCGTGAGTGAGGAGCAATTGTGCGCCGAGCATATCGTGCTTGCGCAGGCAACGCTGGTATTCGCTCATCAACTCGATTTGGCCGACGGTAGCACAGGCTTGAAGTTCGGTCGTGCTCTTCGGACGTTCCGAGAGGCTCATCGCGGTCATGCCCGCCGAAATCGCGCCCGACGAGACAAGGATGACCTCAATGCCGTCCTTCACTAATGCGGCGACTTGTTCAATGAGGCTGGCAATCTGCCGTTTGTCTATCTCGCCGTTTTTGCGTGTGAGCAAGCCAGTGCCCAACTTTATTACCCAACGTTTTTTCTTCATGTGCTCGGTGCTTTTGTATTTCGCGCCCCTCCCGCGCAAGACAACTTTTGCCACACACAAACCAAGGACAGGCCAAATATCCACAAAAGTGTCCGCAAAGTGCCATGTCCGCAAAGTGCCTGCCCACAAAGTGCCCAGCATTTTCCAATAAAGTGCCAGACCCTTTTTTCGTTTGACATCGCTTCGAGGTGTGGCGTTCCGTCCGTGCAAGCGCACCATCCCTGCCGTGGGCAACGTGACAATGATGGCGACATGGCAACGACAACAGATAGGCACTTTCCCCAATAAAGTGCCAGACCCTTTTTCGTTTGACATCGCTTTTGAGTGTGGCGTTCCGGCCTTGCAAGCACACCATCCCTGCCGTGGGCAACGTGACAATGATACCGGCATGGCAACGACAACAGATAGGCACTTCCCCAAAAATTTGCAGGCCGGTTTTGTCATTATGGAAGTATTGGGGGTGTGGAATGGGGGACGGGCTAGCAGACGAACACGGAC
>JAITPT010000043.1 GCA_031289285.1 Puniceicoccales bacterium | reverse complement strand
ACTACGGCGTCGAAGGTGTGTGTCTGGGCGAGTGTGAGGGCGGCTTGGATAGCGAGCCGCGACCCGCTACTCATGCGGCGGGCAGTCATCATCGGGATAAGATTTGCGGCGGGCAGCGGCGCGTCGGCGACCCACGGCGCTACGGAGTCTTCTTGTGTTGCCCACGCGAGCCACGCATCGCGACTCGCCCTGCCCGGGGCGAGCGCACACCAATCGAGGAGCGAGAAGGAAGGCGTTGAGCACATATAAAGAGGCGCGAAAAAATCAGCGGGAGGCGGAGTGCGTAAAGTGGAAAACGCCGCGTCGGTGTTTTTTTCAGGTTTCCCGCTGTTTTGAGTGGGAGGCGAGGATATGGGATCGAGAAACACCCGAACCAGTAGGGACAACTTCTTTGAACCTAAAAACGGCAGTTGAGTCGGGTCGTTTTGCGGAAGCTGTTATGGCAACTGCGTTTAGTGGCTTTGTTCGACGCACCAACAGGTGCGCCTTCACAAATCCACCAAGCGCATCTGCCACAACATCTTCTCGCAATACTTCCCCTCCAACTGCCGTTTTTAGGATTATATTTTTGAAGGGGAAGCGCTCGCAAACGACTTCGGGAAACTTACGCGCCAGAGGGTTTTTCCGCTGGCTTCGCGCAGCCAAGTCTCGAACTCGCGTTTGCCCTCGCGCAACACAAACACACGCGAGCCGAGACCGAGGTGGTTGTTGGTGCTTTTGATGTGGCCGCCGCAACGCCCGAAACCCAGCGCGACACCGTTGTGGCTGCCCACGTAGTCGTTGTTGTGGTCGTGCCCCACGAAGACGCCCATCACGTCGCCGCACTCGACGAAGGCCGCAAACGCGCCGCCGTTGAGCCAGCCCGCGCCGGGCTTCTTGGTAACCGTCCCGAAGACAGGGCTTTTCGACGCGTAAAAACGCTCTGCGCCAGCGTAGCGCCCCTTGTCCGCTGGCACGTGGAGCAGGGCGTATTCCTGCAACGGGATGTGGAAAAACGCCAGCGCGGGAAGCGGCTTGCCGCCGTTCGCCTGCGTGAACGCCGCACTCTGCCCGCGATACCACGCCACTTGCTCAACGCGAATGTAGTCGTAGCCCGGAAAACGTTTTTTGCCAACGCGCCGGTAACTGTGCGAGTCGAAGCAATAAACCACCGCCGCCGGTGCCGTCGCTGTCGTCGCCGCGTCCGCCGTCGCGCCGTCTTTTCCGCCGATTGGCAAGGCGTAGTTTCCCGCGCCCGGAAGCTCTGCTGGCCCGCGCACCGCGAGGCAATGCGGCTTCGCGGAAACGTATTGGAGGATTTGCACACGGTTCCAATCGTGCTCGTCGTCGTGGTTGCCGAGCACGACGGCGTAGGGAATGCCGAGCCGCTCCGGCACATCCAGCAAATCGTCCCAACCGCGTTTTTGCGGACGGGTCAAAACGTTGTCGCCTGTGAACACCACGAGGTCGGGACGTTCCGCTTCGAGCGCCTCGCGCAGGTGCGCAAGCGTCTCCTCCGTGCCGACCAGCGATTTGCCGTTTTTGCCGTTGCGGATTTGGTAATGCGTGTCGGTGAACTGCACGATTTTGAACGTCCCGTCCGCACGGAAACGCAACACCGGCTTCGGCGACGCGGGCGTCGGCGTCTGCTTCGTTTGCGCGACAACGCCGCCGGTCGCGCAAACCGCATTGGTCGCGAGAACGACGCCAAGCACGATAGCCACGGCGGCGGCCACGACGGCGGCAACGGCGGCGCGGACGAAAACAAAACGAGCGGGAGAAAACATGATGCCCGCAAGGAAACCCTGCCGCCGCAAAAGTTCCTTCTCGCCCGCCACCGCCCGCCACCGCCCGCCATGCCCACGCCCACCGCCGCCGCTGCTTTGACCGCCCTTGACCGCCGCCCGCCGCCGCCGTTTTATCCGCCACTTTCACTCCGCCGTTTCATGACACCATCCGCCACCGCCGCCAAAAACACCGCAGCCGCCGTCACCGCTAAACAGCCGCTCCCGCTCTACTGCGCCTCCCGCTACCTCGCCGTCCGCCGGCTCACGCGCGAAGTGCGCATCGGCAACGTCGGCGTCGGCGGCAAAAACCCGCTGCGCCTCCAATCCATGACGACCTCCGACACGCTCGATGTCGCTGCTACCGTCCGCCAGTGCGTCAACCTCGCCGAGTCTGGCTGCGAAATCATCCGCATCACCGCGCCCAATCCGGCGTCGGCGCGGGCCTTGCGCGACATCCGTGCGGGCTTTTCGGCGGCGGGTGCGGGCTTCGCCGACATCCCGCTCGTGGCGGACATCCACTTCATCCCCGCCGCTGCGATGGAGGCCGTCGAGCACGTTGAGAAGGTGCGCGTCAATCCGGGCAACTACGCCGACAAAAAACGTTTCGGTGCGCACGACTACACGGACGCCGAGTATGCGAGCGAGTTGGTGCGGCTCCACGAGGTTTTTTCGCCGCTCGTGCAGCGGGCGAAAGTGCTTGGGCGCTCGTTGCGCATCGGCAGCAATCACGGCTCGCTCTCCGACCGCGTGATGAACCGCTACGGCGATTCGCCGCTGGGAATGGTCGAGTGCGCCCTCGAGTTTGTGCGCGTCTGCGAGGCAAACGACTTCCGCGACATCGTGCTCTCGTTCAAATCCTCGAACCCGAAAATCATGATAGCCGCCTACCGTCTCGCCGCTGCAAAAATGGCCGCCGAGGGCATGGATTACCCGCTGCACCTCGGCGTCACCGAAGCCGGCGAAGGCCAAGACGGGCGCATCAAATCTGCCATCGGCATCGGCGCGTTGCTCTACGATGGCCTCGGCGACACGCTCCGCGTCTCGCTCACCGAAGACCCGTGGTTCGAGGTGCCCGTCGCAAAAGAGTTGGCGCAGCGGGCGGAAAAACTGTGGGCGATTGAAAACAAATTTCCGCCTCCCGACGACAACGACTCCATCGCTTACGAACAAGACACCGGCGTTGACCCTTTGCACTATCGCCGCCGCGAAACCGCCGCCGTCGTCCTCGCGCCCGATTGCAAAGCTGGGCACACCGACTCGCCCCGCGTCATCGTCCCCGCCACAAAACCGCTCACCGTTGAGACGATTTCCGACATCGTTTGCGAGCTTCGCGCCACCCATGCCACGCAACCCGAAATCCGCGCCGAGGGGCTTTTGGTAAGCGTCGAAACCGCTGCTGACTTCGCCGCACTGCCGAGGCTCGGCGACGAACTCCGCAACGACGTGAAAGCCATTTTTGCGGAAGTCGGCGACTTCGACCCAGAGAGTTCTCTGGAAAAAGATTTCCATTGGGCGTTGCCCAACCGCCTCGTCGTCGTGCGGCAATGGAGTTATCTTGAGGCGACCCACATCCAAGTCTGGGCGCGGTTTTGCAAACATCACAACTTCGTGCTCGCGATTGACACCCCGGGCGTCAACGCCGAGATGCTCGGCCCGGGCAAAAACCTCATTGGCGATTTGCTGATGCCCAGCGAAAATCTCATTTTCACCCTCGGTTTCCCTGACAAAGGTGCCCCCAAAAGCAACCCGCTCGCTCATTACAGAGATCTCGCGCAGATACTGCTGGCGAAGTTCGACCCGCCGCCGCCGCTCTGGATTCGCAACACGGCACCAAATGGCCTCTTGGTGTTTGGCGAAGAAAATTATCCGAAATCGAAACGAAGGAAGGCATGGATGGTAGAGGATTTGACACCCTACGTAGCCGACTTCCCCGCCCGCCTCCTCGACGCCTCCATCCTCAGCGGTGCGCTTTTTTGCGATGGCCTCGGCGACCTCATCAGCGTCGAAGACGTCCCCTCGCAGCCCAAATCGCTCACGCTCGCCTACGACATTTTGCAAGGTGCGCGTATGCGTGTCTCGAAGACGGAATACGTCGCTTGCCCAAGTTGTGGGCGGACGCTTTTCGACATCCAGACTGCGACGCAAAAAATCAAATCGCGCACGGGGCATTTGACGGGTGTGACTATCGCGGTGATGGGTTGCATCGTGAACGGCCCGGGCGAAATGGCGGACGCCGACTTCGGCTATGTCGGTGGTGCGCCGGGCAAAATCAACCTCTACGTCCGCCGCGAGTGTGTGAAGTTTGGTGTCCCGCAAGACGAGGCCGTTGACCGCCTGATTGACCTCATCAAATCGCACGGCAAATGGGTAGAACCGAAGTGAGACTGCGGCGTCCGGCGACATCGCACTTATAAAACCGCGCACGACTTTATTGCCCCGACGCTTTTTAGACCGCGCACCTGCCCCGACGCTTTTTTTTGGAGTGCGGTGGCAGAGGGTGCGGAGCGTAGCGTAGCACCCGCCGACACCGCTTTCGCAGATGCGGTGACCTCCCTTTGCACCGGCAGACACCGCTTTCGCAGAGACCGAGACCGCAGCGGTTGTCGGTGTCTTTCTGTCGTTTTGAAAGCGGTGTCGGCGGGCGCGACGTTATCACATCGCGCCCTCTGCCACCGCACTCCATAAAACCGCGCACGACTTTATTGCCCCGACGCATCTTTTCGGGAGTGCAGCGGCTTTCCCGCGCTACACACATGCCGCCAACAGCACCCTCAGTTACTACACACACGCACACACAAAAAAACCGGCACCTTGCGGCGTCGGTCTTTTTTTGCGCGTGTGCGCGAGCAAGCGAGCGTGGGTTAGTTGGCGCTGGCTTGGTCTTCAATTGCTTCGGGGTTTTCACCGCTTGAGGAGGTGACGGTGCCTTGAATCGCTTCTTGGTAACTCTTGGTGCGTTCGTCTTTGCTGTTGCCATATTTGAAGAGAACGCCCTTTTCGTCGTCACCGTCGAGACTGGTGTACCACTCGACAGCACCGTCGCCATAACCGACGTGTCCGCCTTCTTTTCCCCAAGGGCCAGAGTTTTCATTCCACGAGCCGCCGACTTGGAGGCCGCGCGTCCACGCCAACGGGTAAGGATGGTCAGCAGTTCCCTCGACGCCTCTTTTTCTGGCGTTGAAGACGACAGCCCAACCAGCGGGTTTCACCTCTTTGATTTTGTTGGTTCCATTCTCGAGAACACTCTCGGGGATGTTTCCGTTGGCTTCAACCAAGTCGCCAGAGAGATACCAAGTGGAGCCTTTTTTAAGCCCCGCTTCAGCGAGCACCGAGGCATAATCGCCGACGGTTTTGCCGCCCGCCTTGGTGGCGGTGATGGGTTTGCCGTAGCCTTTGGCCGTGGCGACGATGTCGCGCAGCTGGCTTTTGGCCCGCATCTGATTGACCTTTCGGAACGCCACTGGAGCTTGCGAGGCGACGAGTGCCATCAGGATGCCAAGAATGGCGATGACGGCGAGGATTTCGACGAGGGTGAAGCCCCGTGTTCTGCTGATTCTGTATGAGGTTTTCATGTGTGTATAGGAGTGAGTTTGTTGAGTAGTGGATGGTTTGTTTTTTGTGTCCGCCCCAGAAGCGACAGCCCCGTTGCGAACAATTACTGCCCGCTGTAATGGCGTCTTTCGGGGAAGGTGTGAAGTCTTTTTTTAGCTGTGCGTTTTTGGTGTGAAAATTGTCCCGTGCCCGCCGTTCAGTAGGGCAGGGGGTGGGCGGCGGTGAGGGCGAGCACCCTTGTTTTTACGTCGGCGAGCACGTCGGCGAGCGCGGGTGTGCCGATGGCGGCGAGCACGGTGTCTATGACATCGGCGACGCTCTCCATGTCGGCTTCGAGGAAACCGCGCGTCGTGACGGCAGGCGTCCCGAGGCGGATGCCGGAGGCTTGGAAGGGCGAACGGGTCTCGAAGGGGACGGTGTTTTTGTTGGCGGTGATGTTGGCGAGGTCGAGCGCCTCTTGGGCAACTTTGCCGGTAACCTCTGGGAACTTTTTGCGCAGGTCAACGAGGAGTAGGTGGTTCTCGGTGCCGTCGGAGAGGAGCTTGTGCCCGCGGCGCAACAAGGCGGCGGCGAGGGCGGCGGCGTTTTTGACAATCTGCGCGGCGTAGATTTTGAAGTCCGGCTTGAGGCATTCGCCGAAGCAAACGGCCTTGGCGGCGATGACGTGTTCGAGCGGCCCGCCTTGTGTGCCGGGAAACACGGCGGAGTCGAGCGCCTTGGCGTGTTCGGCTTTGCAAAGGATGAGGCCGCCGCGTGGGCCGCGCAGCGTCTTGTGCGTGGTGGTCGTCACGAAGTCGGCGTGGGGCACGGGCGAGGGGTGCTCGCCAGCGGCGACGAGGCCGGCGATGTGCGCGATGTCGGCGAAAAGGTAGGCACCGACGGAGCGGGCGATTTCGCCCATTTTCGCAAAATCAATGATGCGCGGGTAGGCGCTTGCGCCAACGGTTATGAGGCGCGGTTTCTCGCTGACGGCGAGGGCGGCAAGCTCGTCGTAGTCAATGCGCCCGGTGTCTTCGCGCACGCCGTATTGGGAGAAGCGGTAGAGCTGGCCGGAGAAGTTGGCAGGGTTGCCGTGGGTGAGGTGGCCGCCGTGGGCGAGGTTCATGCCGAGCACTTTGTCGCCGGGCTTGAGGACGGCGGAATAGACGGCGGAGTTGGCCTGTGCGCCGGAGTGCGGCTGGACGTTTGCGTGGTCGGCGGCAAAGAGTTTTTTTGCGCGCTCGATGGCGATGGTCTCGATGCCGTCCACAAACTCGCAGCCGCCATACCAGCGTTTGCCCGGGTAGCCCTCGGCGTATTTGTTTGTGAGCACGCTGCCCTGCGCTTCGAGCACCGCTGGGTAGGTGAAGTTTTCCGAAGCAATCAACTCGATGTGAGTTTGCTGGCGTGTTTTTTCCGCTTCGATTAACCGGAAAATGTCGGGGTCGAGCGCGGCGAGTTTTGAGCTATTGAGCATGATGTTGTGTGTGTGGTTTTAAGAGAAAAGGCGGAGGAGCACAGCGGCGCGACGACGCACAGGCGCGGCGGCGCAGCGGCTCACTTCTTTTTCGGCGCAGACTTTGACGCAGACTTCGGCGTGGGCTTCGTCTCATAGACGACCTTGCCGTCTTTGCCGTAGGCGAGCGTGAGGCGGGTGTCGTCGCGACTGATTGTGCCGCCGTTGACTGCCGCGTAATCTTCGCCCGCGACGGTGGCGAGTTTGCTGAGCGGCGTGACGCCCATCTCCGTGTAGGCAGCGAGGTCGGTCAACGTCACTTCGTCTTTGGAGTGTTGGAGAAGATACTGGTTGGCGGTCACCCACACGGTTTGCAAGTTGGCGCGTATCTTCGCTTCGCGGTGCAGGCGGAAGCCGGTGGAGGCAAAAAGGACGCCCAGAGTGACGAGCAGACCGGCGACGGCGGCGATGATGATGATGTCAAGGCGCAGGGAGGCGCGGCGGAAATGGACGGCGTTGGTAGCGGTGATTTTTTTCATAGTTGTCGGCAAAAACGGTTTTTTAGGAGGGTTGGGAAAAACTGTGGCGAGGGAAACGCTGTGCTGCCAAAGGGCAAGGCGGAAACAGGCATCCGCCTTGCCTGCCCGCGCTCATTTCGCGCCGCCGAGCAGATACTCGCGGTTGAGTTTTTGCAGCGGCTTGGGGATGAAGACGCCGTCTTTGCGGACGAGTTTGCCGTCAAAATAAATTTCCCCGCCGCCGTATTCGGGACGTTGGATGCACACCATGTCCCAGTGGATGGACGAGTTGTTGCCGTTGGGTGCTTCGTCGTAGCACTGCCCAGGAGTGAAGTGGAATGAGCCGGCGATTTTTTCGTCGAACAAAATGTCTTGCATCGGTTCGAGCACGTGGGGGTTGAAGCCGAGCGCAAACTCGCCGACGTAGCGTGCGCCCGCGTCGCTGTCCAAAATCTCGTTGAGCCGTTTCGTGTTGTTGGCGGTCGCCTCGACGATTTT
This sequence comes from Puniceicoccales bacterium, assembly GCA_031289285.1. GTDB lineage: Bacteria > Verrucomicrobiota > Verrucomicrobiia > Opitutales > UBA953 > CALNBE01. Next base: position 5,089 of record JAITPT010000043.1, on the reverse strand, counting down.
GCCTTTTTTGAAAACGAGCCGGATGTCGGCAAAACTCGTGCCCTGATAAACCGTCGGCGCGTTATACTGGATGACGCCTTCGATGCTGTCGCGAACGGGTGCCGTATAGACCTCGCCGTCGGGGATGTTTTTCTCGCCGCCGCAGGGGTTGGCGGGGATGCCCTTGATGGAGAAATGCAGGTCGGTGCCGTTGCCGGTGATGTGGACTGCGTCCGTCTTATCCATCGCCTCTTTGAGCGCCGCCATGCCCGGCACCATCCGCGAGTAGTCGAGCGTGCAGACGCGGAAAAAGAAGTCTTCAAACGCCTCGGTGCTCATACGCGCCTGCTGCGCCATCGCGGAGGTCGGCCAACGCAAGACTACCCATTTCGTCTTCTTCACGCGGTGGTCGAGACCCGGGCGCGAGATTTTTGACCACGCCCGCATTTCGGCAGCGGGGATGTCGCTGTTCTCAAAAATATTTTCCGAACCGCGCAGCGCGATGTAGGCCTGCATCTTTTTGATGCGGGCGAGGTCGAGGCCAGCGGCAAGCTGATACTGCGCCTCCGCGCCACCGAGGATGAGCGCACGGTTCACGCGCCCGCTCTGGATGTTGACGACGGGGACGGCACCGCGAGCGCGAGCTGCACGCACAAGGGCGACGACGATGGCGTCGGGGACGTCTATGGCGTCAATGAGCACATTTTCGCCTTTTTGGAGGGAGGTGGAAAAGCCGGTGAGCACAGCGGCAAGTTTTTCGTGGCGCGAATCCATGCGCCGCAGAGTGCGTGTTTCGCGGCAGCGGCGCAAGGCGCAAGGCGCGGGGGACGACGGCGACGGCGGCGGCGGGCGGCGCGGGCGCAACTTTGCCTTTGCGCCGTTTGCGCCCTGCGCGTTCCCTCCGCGCCATGCCTTTCTGCGGCGACATCATCATCAAGGGCGCGCGGCAGCACAACCTGCGCAACCTCCAACTGCGCTTGCCGAGGGGAAAGTTCATCGTCTTCACTGGCGTCTCCGGCTCAGGAAAAACCTCCCTCGTCTTCGACACCATCTACGCCGAGGGCTGCCGCCAATACATGGAAAGCCTCTCTGCGGGCGCACGCCGCCTGCTCGAGCAAATGGACAGGCCGGACGTGGATTTCATACAGGGCCTCTCACCCGTCATCGCCGTCGAGCAGCGCACCTCCTCCGGCGCGAACCCGCGCAGCACCGTCGCCACCGCCACCGAAATCGCCGACTACGCCCGCCTGCTCTGGTCGCTCGCAGGCGAGCAATTTTGCCCGCAAGACGGCGGGCGCGTCACACGCCGCTCGCTCGACGATTGCCTCGCCACGCTACGCGCACTGCCCGAAGGCTCGCGGCTCACGCTGCTCGCGCCGTTCATGCGGGCGCGTCCCGCCGCACTGCGCGACGAGCTTGCCCGCTTGCAGACACGCGGCTTCCAGCGGGCGCGTGTCGGCGGCGTCGTCAAACCGCTCGACGCGCCCGACCTCTTGCCCGCTGGGCGCGACGAGGTAGATGTCGAGATTGTCGTTGACCGTCTCGTGCGTGCCCCCGCGCAAGATAGCCGCTTGGCGGACTCTCTGGAGCTGGCGTTTCGCGAGGGCAAAAACCGCGCCATCGTTTTAGTCGGAGACGCCACCGCCGCGCCCGACGCCGACGCCCGCGAGCTTCGCCTCGGTCTCGATTTTTCCTGCGAAATCTGCGGTGCCTCCTACGAGCCGCTCACGCCGCGCCACTTCTCCCACAACCACCCCGACGGCGCGTGTCCCGTCTGCGGCGGCCTCGGCAAAACGCTCCAGTTCCAGCCCGTGCTCGTCGTCCCCAACCCCGCGTTGAGCACCAAAGACGGCGCGGTGAAACCTTGGCGTCTCGGCTCCAAACGCATGATTTCCGACCGCGCCAATCTCCTGCGCCAGCTCTCCGCGCAAATCCCGTTTTCCTTCGAAACCCCGTGGCAAGACCTCGGCGCAGACACCCAGCAACTCCTCCTCCACGGCGACTCCAACCGCGAGTTTTCGCTGCGCCCACACGGCAAACAAAAACCCGTCACCGGGCCGTTTGCCGGCATACTCGCCGACCTCGCCGAGACCGCCCGCTCGACAAACAGCGAAGCCCTCCGCGCCCGCCTGCTCGCCTACCAGACAGCGACGCCTTGCCCCGCTTGCCTCGGGCGGCGCGTCAACGCCCGCGCCCGCGCCGTGCGGCTCGCTGGCGTCTGCCTCGCCGATTTTCTCGCGCTCTCCGTGGTGCGTGCCGCCGACTTCATCGGGCGTCTCGCCAACGACCCCGCCGCCGCCACCGCCGAAGACGCACGGCGCGGCTTGGCAGAGCGGCTCGGCTTTTTGCTGAAAACGGGCCTCGGCTACCTGACGCTCGACCGCGAGTTTGGCACACTCTCTGGCGGCGAAATCCAGCGTGCGCGTCTCGCCACTCAGCTTGGCCTCGCGCTCGTGGGCGTGACCTACGTGCTCGACGAACCGAGCATCGGCCTGCACCCCGCCGACCACAAACGCCTCCTCGACACGCTGCTCGATTTGCGCGACCGAGGGAACACCCTGCTCGTTGTCGAGCACGACGAGGACACCATCCGCGCCGCCGACCAGATTGTCGAAATCGGCCCGGGCGCAGGGCGCCAAGGCGGCGAACTTATTTTCCAAGGCAGCCCTGCCGAAGCCGCCGCTCCCGCCGCCCACTCGCGCACGGGCGAGTATCTCGCCGGACGCACGCAAATCGCGAAAAACGCCCGCCCGCTCGCGCCCGCCGACCGCTGGCTGACCATCCGCGCCGCCGCCGAGAACAACCTGCGCGGCGTGGACGCCGCTTTTCCTGTCGGGTTGCTCACCGTCGTCTGCGGTGTTTCCGGTTCGGGCAAAAGCACCCTCGTCAACGACATTCTTGCCAACGCCGCTGCCCGCAAAATCAACGGCGCGAAATCTCTTTCCGGCAAACACGGCGGCATCGCGGGCCTCGATTTCTTCGATGGTTTTGCCCGTGTTGACCAAGACCCTGCTGGGCGGGGTGCCCGCTCCAACCCTGCCACCTACACGGGCATCTTCGACGAGCTACGAAAACTTTTTGCCACTGCCTCGCTCGCCAAGGTGCGCGGCTACACTCCGGCGCGTTTCAGTTTCAACGTGCGTGGCGGGCGTTGTGAACGCTGTGCGGGCGACGGCCAAATCGCGCTCGACATGCAGTTCCTTGGCGAGACGCACGTCGCTTGTCCGAGTTGTCGCGGTGCGCGTTACAACCGCGAGACGCTTGAAGTGCGTTACCGAGGCATGAGCATTGCGGAAGTCCTCGCGTTGACTGTCGCCGAGGCGCGTGAGTTTTTCCGCAATCATCAAAAACTCCGTGCCAAATTGGAGACTCTTGACGAAGTTGGTCTCGGCTACCTCGCGCTTGGCCAACCTGCCAACACTCTTTCTGGCGGCGAGTCGCAGCGCCTGAAGCTCTCCCTTGAGCTTTCCCGCCGTCAGCAAGGTGGCACCCTCTACATCTTAGACGAACCTACCACGGGTCTGCACTGGGACGACATTCAGCGTCTCATGGATTTGCTCTTTCGTCTGCGCGACGCTGGCAACACGGTGATTATCATTGAGCACCAGCGCGATGTCGTCCGCATCGCTGACTGGCTCATCGAGCTTGGCCCCGGTGGCGGCGAAGACGGCGGCCACATCATCTTCACCGGCCCGCCCTCCGCCCTCCTCCAGCGCAAAGACACCCCCACGGGGAAGTTTTTGTGAGGTCTTATAGAACATATAAGACCTATACGACCTATAAGTCCTATAAGACCTATACGACCGCTTCTTGGTGGAAATTGGTCTTTAGAAGCAACAAGCGAGCCATAGGAAGGGTGTGTCCCTGCTCACAGCGGGCTGTAAGTCCACAGTGGAGAGACCGTCCGGTATCCTATTGCTACGCTGCTACCTGAACGGGATTGGTCTAAAGACCCATTTCTGCCAATAAATGCTATAAGATAGATGTTAAGGGGGACGAAAATACGAGAAAAACAATAAGAAAAATGACTGCTACTTCGTATTTTTTTATTCCGCTGCGACGGAAATTTGTTTCCATGCGTTGCTGTGAATTTTCGCTTTCATATTCTCGCCAGCAGTAGTGCTGGAAACTGCGGGTTGCTCGTCACTCCAAACGCCCGTATTCTCATTGACGCAGGCATATCCGCCACTCGTATTCGTCGCGCTCTTGCCGCAGTAGGGGAAAAACTCGAAGATATTGACGCTGTGTTTATCACCCACGAACACAGCGACCACTGCAAGGGAGTGGCGGCGTTGTCCAAACTGGAACGCCCTGTTTTTTTTGCCAACGAAGGAACTGCCCGCGCTGTTCAAAACGCGCCCGATTGCCTCCGTTGTGCCGCAGAACCGCGCTGGAACATTTTCGAGACAGGTTCGACTTTCGGTTTCAGAGGGTTTCGGGTTAGCCCGTTTTCCATTCCCCATGACGCCGCCGATCCTGTGGGATATGTGTTTTCCGAAGAGTCTGGCGACTCGCCCCAAACTTTTGCGTGGGCAACTGATTTGGGATACGTTCCTCAACTTGTCAGAGAAAAAATCAAAAATGCCGACTGTCTTGTGCTGGAATCGAACTACGACCCTGCAATGCTCGAACGTTCTGGGCGACCCTTGCAGTTAAAACAGCGTATCCGAGGGCGCCACGGTCACCTTTCCAATGACGATGCTCTCGAATTGCTGATATCGCTCGAAAATACCTGTCTCCGCCACGTGTTTCTTGCACATTTGAGTAAAGAATGCAATTCTCCGCGTCTTGTGGAAGACTCTTTGGCGATGGTCAAAACGACACATCCCCAATGCCTTTTTACCGTCGTCCCTCCCGATTCCGACACCCCCTTTGGCACCTGACAACGCAATCCGCAAAATTTTGGGGACGGGTCTGATTTTTATCTTGGGGACGGGTCATTTTTTTCTGGCGTTTTGCCGGGTCTGGTGATTTTCTGGGTGGCTATGGCTCGTAACAGAAGACTGAAAATCAAACCGGACGCGGCTGTTTATCACTGCATCTCTCGCACGATAAACGGAGAAAAATTATTCGGTGACACCGAGAAGGAGGTCATGCGCAAGCAACTCCG
>JAITPT010000010.1 GCA_031289285.1 Puniceicoccales bacterium | reverse complement strand
GATTTTGAGGCGGATGCGGTTTGCGCTTTCCCGACGCGCACCTTGCGGTGCGTGGAGCGGAAAGCGCAAGCCGCAGACGGCCAAAAGATTGCGCAAAACCGCCCGCATTAACTGCCGTTCTTAGGTTAAACAGTGAGACAGGGTTTAACACACGCCATTTTTTCCCATCCGGCTGGGTGCAAACCGCCGCATTTTCGATATCCTCCTTCCCGATACCAAGAACACTTCGCATGACATCAACCACCAGTTCTCCTTTCTCGATTTTTTTCGTCAAAATCCCAACCATCGGTTGTCGAAATTCCGAAAAATGCACAAACGTCCAGCCCTTGCGTTTTGCGAAAGACTCCGCCTTTTCTCTGTTCCAAAAGACATCGGCGTCGCAACTCGTGAACGGGGCGCATTCCGCCAATTTCTGTGTGCGAGAGGCGTAATAAGATGCCCAGATGTTCACAGCTTGTCCGCCAACGACCACAGGCTCTTCCTCGGCAGAGAAAACCTCGTCAAAATCAACGGGGGGGTAGTTTGCGTCGGGGCTTCGTTCCATTTTGTTGCATTGTCCTCCAATCAATTTGCATTTGCAAAATCCGTTCATTGGCGAGTGCCGAATTTTGTGCTTGCAGTTGGCGGCGCGAAACAATTCCCAACTCAAGACGCGCCCAATCGTAATGGCGCATTGCACTTTTGAGTTCGGCAACCACCTCGAATGACCGCAAAGGTTCCAGCGGTTCGGGGCGTGGCAAACGGGGGTCTGTTTTCAGCAGACGCAAAAAATGTTCGATGTCTCGGATTGGCTGGCGCATGGCGGCTGTCTTTGTCGCACCGGACTGTGGCGAAAGATTTGAAGCGGACAAGACTCAAAAAAACGCTGGCGTCGGGCGAGACACTCGGCAATAGCGGCGTGAGCTACACGGCTGCCACTGGCGGCAGTGCCAGATAGGTCGTATAGGTGCATGATGGGGTTGGGCGAAAGGGCGAAAAGGGTGAAAAGGGTCGGGAATTGGGAACAGCCGCACCATTGGGCACCGCAGAAGATGCCGCTGAAACTGGATGGGGAAGCGGGGGTGTTTGCTTGCTACGCTCGCTGACGCTGGGCGGGGCTATTCACCCTTGTAGGCGTATTTTTCGCGTTCTTCGGGGTGCTCGCGAAAGTAGTCGCGGTCGTATTCTTCGATGGCTGCATCGAGTCGCGGGTCGCCATCTTTGAAGCAGTAGAAGGCAGCGTGGGAGATAGCGAAGTTTGGCGCGTGGCCAGTCGGCTTGTCGCCAGCACTGCTCCATGCGCGAAACAACCTCTCATTCTCTTTTTCCTCGTCGGTCATGGAGGCGACTGTGGGCAGGTGGGTTCATTTTTCAAGCGATTTGTTCAACTATGATGTGGAGATACCTGTGTCCGTCGGCGGTTTCGCGCATCTTGGGCGTTGTTTTGGAGCGATGAACACCGATGGTGGCGGCGCGAGCGGTGGGTTTTTTCGGCGAGGGGGAAAGGTATTTGGTTTGTGTCCGGTTTGGTATTCTTATGGTAAAATTTTTGGTGTGGTGAAAAAAGTTTTGAAAAGTTTTGAAAGGTGGTTGCCGGTGGGTGGGAAATATGTTTTGGTGTGTCTATCGGACTGCCCATCGTGGCAGTAGCGAGGGCCGCCAACGGACTTGCCGCTCTTCGGAGCGGCATTTTATTTTTTTGCATCCCGTATTTGGTTTGTGTCCGGTTTGGTATTCTCAGGTCTTATAGGTCTTATAGGTCATATAGGTCTTATAGGTCCTATAAGTCCTATAGGTCCTATGAGCGCGAGAGCTACGCCGCGTCTGCGCCTGCGCTGCCGTTGAGCTGCCGCGTCTCGCGTTACGAGCGAGTCACCGGAAACGCGAAGTGAGGTCTTGCGGCGAGCGACGTCGTAAGCAACCTTTACCCATCTTTGCGTGTTTCACCCTTAACATCAAAAATCAAACGCCATGAAAAACCAAACCACACTCACCTACATCCTGTCGGCGTTCCTGCTCTCGCTCGGCAACGTCGCCAACGCCGACACTCCCCAAACAACGTCCGCCTCGACACAGAGACAGACCGTCGAAAGCCTCCGCGTTTCGCCGAAGACCGCGCGCATCGCCACCGCGCCAGCATTCGAGGGTGGCACGCCGCAGTGGGAGGAAATCCCCGACACGGGCTTGCAATTCGCGACCAACAGCACCGCGCCTGTTTTGAAAACCGTCCTCGGCACGCTGTTCACCTGCGAGGAGGGAGTCTGGTTTGTCACCGCCACGCCCAACGGCGAGTGGCGCGTCGCGACCGCCATTCCATCGGGCGTCCGGCTCATCCCGAGGGGGCACCCCGTCGCGTTTCTCGCCGCCGCTCGGCTGCGCGAATTTGACGGCGAGTTCGTCTGGTTTGAAGTCGCCAACGGCTACTACGCGGAACCAACGCCGCCGCAAAACGCTGCCACACTCGCAGCGGCTGGCGCGGCGACATCCGCGTCGGCGGAGGCCAGCACCTCCGAACCCGAACCAGCGTCGGTAGCGGCGTGGTCGGAGCCGGCGAGTGTTAATTACAACATCACTTACTCGCCCTATTCGCAGGAGGCGGGGTGGCCGCAGGGCGGTTACGGCTCCTTTGGTTACTACGGATATTATGGCCCGGGCTGGTCGTGGGGCTGGCCTTACGGCGTGGGTTTGTCGTGGACATGGGGCAGAGGCTGGGGTTTGGGCTGGGGCCTCGGATGGGGGTGGGGGTTGGGTTGGTATGACCCCATCTGGTATCGCTCGTATTATCGCGCTCGGTATGTCTCCCATTACTCGCATCGGCACTACTCGCACTCGCCGCTGATACTACGGAGAAGCCCGCCGTCCTCGCACGTGTCGCAACACCGCCCGCCGCCGCTTTTGCAACGCCGCCCCGCCACCGCAAACCACCGTCCTGCTGTCGCAAGCCGTCCCGGTGTCGCTGCGAACCGCCGCGCTGTCGCCGCGCCCGTGGCGCGTCCGCTCGTGACTCCGCGCGCTGCGCAACCTACGGCGGTGCGCCAGCCCGTAGCAGTGCGTCAACCCGTGGCGGCGAGCAGCAGCACACGAGTCAGCAGCACACGAGTCGGTGTGCAATCAGCCGCGCCGAATTCCCAAGTTTCGCAATCGGCGACCCGTCAGCGTTCGCAAGTGCGCGCGCCCGTGCGCTCCGCCCAACGCCAGTCCGCGCAGGGGCGCCAAGCACAATCGGACAATTCCAGTTCGCGCCAAGCACAACGTTCCAGCAGCGGCTCGGACCGGTCATCATCCTCGAAACAGTCCGCATCCGCATCCGCGTCCCGTTCGTCAGACGGCCCGCGCAGCAGCGGGAGTAGCAGCGGGAGCAGCAGCAGCAGTTCGTCTTCCCGCAGCAGCAGCGACAGTGATAGCAAATCGTCTTCGCGCAGCAGTAGCGATAGTGATAGCAAATCATCTTCGCGCAGTAGTAGCAGCAGTTCGTCCTCACGCAGCAGTAGCAGCGGTTCGTCCTCGCGTAGCGGCGGCGGTGGCGGCGGCGGCGGGCACAGACGATAATCCTAAAAACGGCAGTTAATGCGGGCGGTTTTGCGCAATCTTTTGGCCGTCTGCGGCTTGCGCTTTCCGCTCCACGCACCGCAAGGTGCGCGTCGGGAAAGCACAAACCACAGCCGCCTCAAAATCTTGCGCAAACCCATCCCGCTGAACTGCCGTTCTTAGGATAATAAATAAGCGTCGGGAGAAAAAGCGATTTCTCCACGAGGTCTTTACTGCTTTGCGTTATCTTCATTTTTGAAACACCCTACTTGGTTTGGGAATAGGTTGAAGTTGGGTTGATGGCGGACTTTGCGGTTTGGGCTTTTCTTCTTTCGCGCCGTTATTTTCTTCTTTTTTTAACCCCCTCCTTGGTTGTGGAATAGGTTGAGGCAGAGCAGACGGCGGGTCTTGCGGTTTGGGTTTTTCATGGGGTGGCGGGTGATTTCCATCGGGCGGCGGGTGGGGCTGATTGGGTCTGTCGCCGTGCGGTCCGTGTCTTTTCTCCGGTCTTAATTTTTCGATGGCAGCGGCACGCACCGCAGCATCATTCGACTCTTTTGCGATTTTCTCCAAAATAGCTCTGTCGTTGACTCTTTTAATCGCCTCCAAACGTTTGCTGGCGTCCTCCGCTCGCAAGGCCAAAATGGATAAGAGCGCATTGTCGGTTTCATTTCCTACAGCAACGATTTCCGCCAAGCGTGCCACAGCGGCGGCGGACAATTCATCATTGGTGTTTTCTCCCGCAATACGCACCAGTAGTGCCGTATCGGAGGTTTTCTTTATGGCAGCGATCCGCACACGAGTGTCTTCGTCCTCCAACGCTATTTTTGCAAGCAACGTGCCGCATTCTTCCGCCCGCAATTTTTCTACAGCCGCCTGCCGTTTATTAGCATTATCCGCATATTCTGCCACAAGTGCCAGACTCGTCGTATCGTTTATTTTTTCTACTACCACGGTCTCTGTTAGTGTCTTTATCGCGCCACGCCGCACATCGGTATCGGCACTTTTTTGGGCGACAAAAACAAGCTGTTCGCGGGCGGACAATCGTTCCAGTGCAGCAAAACGCACAATGTCATTTTTGTCCGACATCGCGATTTCTGCGAGTGTCTTTTGGTCGGTCAATTTTCCCACTGCGGCGAAACGCACCTGAATGTCACCTGCGGTCTTGGCGACATCCGCCAGCAATGTGGTATCCTTTAGCTGTTTCACGGCGACAAAGCGCACCACCGCATCGCTATCCGCTTTGGCGATATGTGCGAGGGTCTCATCAAGCGTTGTTTTCGCAGTAGCGACAAGGCGCACTTCGCGGCTCTCGTCGCTTTTCGCGATTTGCGCCAGCGTTTTTGCGTCGCTCAGCCGCCGCACAGCAATCAAGCGCACCGCAGCATCTTGTGCTTTTTCGGCAATTAAGCGCACTGCGGCGTCTTTCGCTTTTTCGGCCTCTTCTTGCTCTGGAGAAGGTTTAGTCGCCGACGCTACTTCAAGGGGATTTTGCGCGAGTAATTTTTCCGCTGCTATTCGACGCAAACTCAAATCATTTGCGTTCACCGCTATATCCGCCAGCACGGTAAAGAGCGGTGCGGTGGGCGGTGCGGCGATTTTCTCCATAGCGGCGTTTCGTATTGAGGCATCGTCCGCTGTTTTCACAATATCTGCCAACAACACGATGTCGCTAAGTTTCTTTAATGCTGCTGTTCGGATAGAAATATCTGGGGCGAACTTTGCGACATGCGCCAGCGTAGCTGGGTCGGTTAAACGGTTCACGGCAGATCTTCTTACGCCTGCGTCTTTCTCGTATTTCGCAGCGTGTGCCAACCCCTCCTTATCTTCTGATTGCTCCATTCCTGCAATTCGTAGTGACCGTAGTTTTTCGGCGGCAGCGCGGCGGACATCTTCGTTTATTGCTCCTGTCGCTATATTTTCCAAAACCTTTTCTGAGGCAATCTGTTCCACGGCGAGAACGGCGATGTCCACTGGCCCTGCCTGACCGCTTTCTGCGATTGTCCTTCCAAGCATTATACCGTCCGCTTTTTTTGCAATTTCCGAGAGTTCTTTTTCATCTGTAAGATTTTTTACCGCATAAAAACGCACAAGGTTTCCTGTGTCATTTTTGGCTGCGTGGAGAAACAGTGCCGCGTCGCCGAGGCGTCCCAAAGCGTCAATTCTGACTTTTTGCCAGCGCGATTTTTCGGAGATTTCGATGATAGTCTCTCTTTGTTGCAACTTCTCGAGTGCTGCGGTGGCAGCGTCTTTGTTTTTGCTGCTTATCGCAATTATTTTAAGAAATCTTTCATCGTTAATTTTCGAGACGGCCATTACCCCCGTGCTATAATCGAGGGAAGTCAGTGCGTTCTCAATATTCACTTCCGTTTCTCGCCCCCGCCAATAAGTAAAGATACTCCATGCGCCGACCGTCAGCAACAGCAGCACAAGGACGATTAGCGCGGCGGCACGAAGGCGACGCGATTTTTTGGGGACGTTTCCCGCAGGGACGTTTCCCGCAGGGACATTTTGGTTCATGGCTTGGAAGGTTTTCATGGTTTGAAAGGTTTTTTTGAGTTGTTGTTAAAAGTTTTGTTTCGTGCGTTTCGTGCGAGAAACCTTTGTGCGATTAGCGACGGTGGCCAGTGCTTGGCAGCGCGGCGACCACAGCACACCGCGCAAGCGCACAGTCCCCCGCATGTGCAGGAGCAAGCGCGGGGACGGAGCGTCGTAAGCGGCAAGACGAGACCATCGGAGGAAAGACAGAGAAGAGAGAGTTATGCGGGAGAGGGGGAGTGGTCAAAGACACGCGCTCAGCGTTTCACGGGCGTCCCTGCCTTGGAGGGCAGCGGTGCCAGTGTCTCTGCGACAAGCTCGCGAACTTGTTGGGCAGGCAGCGTCCGAAGCTCCCCTTGGAAACCAACACTCGGACGCCACAGCAGGTGCCCTTCGGCGTCAATGAACGAGAAGCTGACGGAGTCGCCCGTAGCGGCGGCGTCAAAAGAGGCGTTGGCGTTTGTGGCGGGAGGCGACGCACCCGCAGCGGTGGAACGCGGCGGCGGCGCAGACACCGTGTAGCGGACGACAAAGTCCACCCGCGCTTTGGGGGCGGCGACAGTGTAGCCCTTCGCGATCAGGGTGCTTTGGATGGCGTCCGCGAGAGCGTTGGCGATAGCGGGGGGCGTCGAGTCGTTGGTGTTGAGTGCCGGACTGGTGGCAGATTCGACCGCGAAGGTTGCGAACGGTGCCATCTTCTCGGCGGTGGGAACGTTCTGCGTAGCGCAGCCCGTCAATAAAACGGAGGCGCAAGCAGCGGCGGCGAAAATCGCGGTGCGCACACGGGCAGGCGCAGTTGTAAGCATAGAAAGCAATGAGGACATGTGCGGCATGTTCCCCGCCGAGTTCCGCAAACGCAAGCGCGGAAATCAAAAAAAACCCCCGCCGGATTGCGCATGCAAGCAGAGGCGCGGCGGGTTCGATGGCGCGAAGAATGCACAAACAGGGGCACTTGTCAAGAGGGGCGAAAGGGCGTTTTCCCAATCGCAACTCGCGCTGCTCTTCGTCCTCTCCGCGCTTCGCCGCCCGCCGCTCGCTGGCACACGCCGCCTCAGCCGCGCCCGTTTGCGAGCGAGTCTGCGAGCGTGTCCGCGCTGCGGCGGACACCAGCGAAAATCGCGTCGGCGAGCGTCGGCGGGAAACCCTTGGGCAACTTGCTCGCCACGGCGTCCAGCGCGGACGGCGTGGCGTCAACCAGCCCGTTGAGCATTGCCCGCGTGTCCGGCAGACCGTGGCGTTGCCCGACGCCCTCCCAGTGGTAGGCGTGGATGTCGGCGT
>JAITPT010000255.1 GCA_031289285.1 Puniceicoccales bacterium | reverse complement strand
TCGCGTTCTCCGCCCGTTTTGGGGAAATGCAAATGTGCTTTTGCGGCGACGGAGGGGCAGTGTGCGCGGCGGTTGTCGTTGGAAACCTGATACACAAAAATGTCTGCGGATGACGGTGTAGTCGGCATCTACGCCCATTTTGAGGGGAAATAAAAATGCTTTTTGCGGTAGCGGGGTAGGTGTGCTGACGCACACGCGACACGGGCGTCCCGCCCGTGTCACCGCGCACACGAGCACGACGCTTTTTTATGGAGTGCGGTGGCAGAGGGCGCGGAGTTCATCTCCGCGCCCGCCGACACCGCTTTCACCGCAGCAGAAAGACACTGGTAACTCTTGCGGTCTCGGAGTCTGCGAAAGCGGTGTTTGCGGTTGCGGCTGCGGTTGCGGTTGCGGTTGCGGCTGCGATGGTAATGGTGAGTGACTGCGGCTGTGAAAGCGGTGTCGGCGGGTGCTACGTTATCACGTCGCACCCTCTGCCACCGCACTCCAAAAAAACGCCCTGTCACCGCCCGGGCCACCCCTGTTTCCCCAATTCTTAACCGCAGATAACGCGGAAACCGCAGATATTTTAGATGTCCTCTTTTCTTTTTATCTGCGCTCATCTGTGTCATCTGCGGCTAAAAATTTGGGAGGCTGGAAAGCGTTTTTATGTGTGTGTTGCGACACGGGCGTCCCGCCCGTGCCACCGCAACACACGCTGCGCCGCCGCTTTCACTCACTTCCTCTCCACATTCTCAAAAAAATAATAGCCCTTAACTACTTCAAAACAAACAACCTACAATTTTTGCGAAAAAAACTTCATTCGGGGGCTTGACAATTCTTCCATAACCGTATCCAAGCGCGACCTCAGTTCAGTCACTTTCACCTTCAACGTTTATCTCTCATGTCACAAACATCCGACTCCGCTTCCAACTCTGGCGCCTCCGACACGCTTGCTGGCAACGGCGTCGCCACAAGCAATCTCCTCGACGAGCTTTATCAATACGATGGTCTCTCTCGCCGCACCCGCCACTATGTCCTGAGCGACGCCATGCACAGCACCACCGCCCTCGTCGCCACTCCCGACGGCACTATACAACAACGCCTCAACTACACCGCCTTTGGCGTCCCGACCTTCTTGGCTACCAATTTCTCCGAGAACAACGCAGATATAAAAGACGTCAATACCTATGAATTGCAAACGCTTATTAAAGCACCGCAAAACAATAAAGTTCCTCCGAGTCTTCCTTGGGGAGATTGGGGAGGGGGCGATATTCCGGGCGATATGCAAAATGATTCTAACGGCAATTGCTACAGATTCATCTGTCAAGACAGAGCGAAGAAAAAATGGGAAACGCCGGGAGATGTGGCGGGAAAAGAGGGGTATAAAAAATCTTGTGGTTACTTGTGTGTTCCTTGCGGAGGTATTGATCTCGACAAAAAGGATAGGAAAAATAAACACTGCACAGAAAAGATAGGAGGTAAAAAATGAAATACGCAATACTTGTTTTTTCGTTTCTCTGGTTCGCTTGTTTTGCGAATGCGTTGCCTCCTATTACTCTGGAGGAACTAAAAAAAACTCCAAAAGAAAACGAGGTAGATCCCTATGGACTTTGCCTCTGTAAAATCAAACGCAACGGTCGCGTGGAATACTATATTTATAGGTCAAGAAATCGGAAGAGGGGTGTCAGCCAAGTATTGCAACGGGGGACGTTTTTAAGCGGCGTATATTTTAGCGATTACAAAGTTGTCAACGAATTAACGAAGGGCAGATATCTTCGTTACGCAGGAAAGGAAATTTTGACGGTTGACATTGACGGGTGTGAGTTATACGAGCCGAATTCTTATCTGGAGATTACGGAAGTTCAACCGTATCAAAGAGAGTCTCGTTTTTCCATCGCTTCGCCAGAGCTTATAGAGAAAGGTTGCGGAAAACACCCGTTCTTCTTGTGTATTATCAGAGGCGAAATACCAGAAAAATCTTTCGAGGCGCGTATGAGAGCAGTGGGAGTTTTCACCCACTATACTCGTGAATGGGATGCTGTCACAGCATTACAATCTTTTCTTGAAAAACCGCCATCTTCCGACTCACTTTCCGCAAAACAATTTGCGCAATTAAAAAAACGGGTTCTTCTTGCAACTTTCTATAAGGCGGATGCTATTCCCGCCGAGTTCATCAAGTATTATATTGAGATGTTTTCAAATCCCGCGCTTGGTGTTGAGTGGCAAATAGAAAATCTCCAGCTCTGGGATATGCTTTGGACCAAAGTCACTGGCACCGAATCGCGAAAACTTATTGCATCAACATTGAAAGAGGCGGCAAAGAGCACTCGTCCTCTCTTTTCTATTAAAGCCCTCCAAGTGCTGTCGCGCATGGCAGGGAACACAAAGAAAATGGAAATCGTCAATAAATGGGTTGGCGAAAACGAGGTTGCAGTTGAGGTTCCCCGTTTTGCGTTAACGCACGACGAACTTGGTAAATTAGCAATCAACCTCGCCAAGGCGCAATCAATTCCTGTGCAGGAGCGAACGGTGGCCATGACAATTGCTGCCGATGCGGGCGAAGCGTCCACTGTGCTGTTAGCGCGTGAATGGGCACCCGACGACGCACAGCCCACTCCACTACGGGAAGCGGCTATCTCCGCCCTCGGCAAACACGGCAATAAAACTGACTTGCCGCTTCTGCAATCTCTTCTCCAATCCGAAAGCCCTGCTCTCCGTGCCGCTGTCCAAGCCGCGCTAAAACAAAATTCTTTCAAATAAGAAACCTGATAGGCAAACAAGGCAACTGTTTTATCCTAAGAACGGCAGTTCAGCGGGATGGGTTTGCGCAAGATTTTGAGGCGGCTGTGGTTTGCGCTTTCCCGACGCGCACCTTGCGGTGCGTGGAGCGGAAAGCGCAAGCCGCAGACGGCCAAAAGATTGTGCAAAATCGCCCGCATTAACTGCCGTTTTTAGGTTAAACCACTCCCCCCCGCCGCCCCCACTCACGCCTCCCCTCTCGCCCTTCCGCCACTCGCCCCACCCGCTCTCCCCCTCCCTCAGGCGCCGCTCTTCTCACATCTGCGCTATCTGTGTTATCTGCGGTTTTTCACTCGCACGGTTTTTCCACAAAGTGCCCCGACACGCCACACCCCTCGGGAAAGCGGTGTCGGCGGGCGGGCCAGCGGGCAGGGGAGGTTGGCAGAGGTGGGCGGCGGGCATTATAGGACCTATACGTCCTATATGCCCTATAAGACCTATACGTCCTATCTCGCACCTTTCTACGCGACGGTTATCTTGAAGCGGGTTGTTTTTGCGGGGAAGAAGGAGAGTTTGAGTTTTGCTTCGACTTCCCATTCGATTTTGCGGGTTTCGTATTCGCCGGATAAAGGGACATCGGCAGGCAACTCAAACGTCAATTCTCCCGAATTGGCCGTCAAGGGGCCGCGTATATTCAGCAATTCCAGCTCCTCGACAGCGTTCTTTTCTTCCTCTTGTCCTCGATGAAACCTCTCCTCGCCACAGAGTTTTAACTTTAACCAGAGCACACTGTTCACCTTGCCACAGATGCGCCAGCGCAGCGACGCCATTTCTCCAGCACGTATAACGGGTTTCATTTCGACAATCGTCTTGGGCACAAACGACGTCAGGCCGAGGCGTAGTGCTAAAAGGACAGGGATAATTCCCATCAAAGCAAGCATGAATGAAGAAAGTTTGAAAATCAAATCCACACCATCTGCTTCTTTGAACACACTAAGCATTTCGGGGATTATCTGACCAAACATCACATAACACCAACCAATCGCGAACGCAGCGAGAAACAAAAAAGCAACCCAATTTCCATGCGTTTGCTGGAGCGGGGCGATGGGTTTGTCAATATAGGCGACAGGTGCGCCTGTATGGACGGCGGTCTTGTTTCTTTTACACGCCATTCTGATGCTGAATATAAAAGTCAAAAAGCCCACAATCGCAAAGACGCCACCCATCGCGGGGAAAATCCATACCGCATCGCCCATCGTTCGCGCCAACACCGCTTCGTGGGGATTATCGGGGTTCACAAAACAAACGGTTTTCAGCCCGGGCGGGTGTTGGCGAACAACTTCGTGTTTAGCACCCATCGCGATATTATCACTCCCAATTGAAAAATCATATTTCTCCCCGATGTATTTTTTCTCCTCCCATTTATATTCATAGCAAATATAAACGGAATAGGTGACACTCCCCTTTTCGCCACTGTGTGTTTTGACTTCGCTTTTCAATACATGGCAAGGAGTTTCGACCCAACTCATGCTTTGCTGTTGTTGGCGGAGCGGGATTATATAAAAGAACACTACTATCGCGCTTCCAGCGAAAAAAAACACAATGCCGAGAATAAACGGAAGTAGTTTTTCAAGGGGACTTGCAACACGTTTTTTCTCTGGCGGCGCGGTGAACGGATTGTCGGAGACAGGCTGCGCCAAATCCGTCTTTTTCTTTCGCGGAAAAATACCAAGCGCATACACGAGGATAGCGATGCTAACAAGAAGAGTGCCCGAAACTATAAGCCCCAACACGAAAAGTGACTCTGTGGGAGACGGGCGTTCCAGACACGCCTCTTCGGGCGAGTTTTGGTTAACTTTGCAGGTCAACTTTTTCCCCTTGGGATAGCGCTCGGCGATTGTGTGCGCTTCGGCCCTGGTCAATGTTTTCTGCGCATACGCTTTGGGGTTAATCGCCGCCGACGTGAATGTTTCCCCCTGAAATGTGTAGGCGTAGCGGATTTCTAACTTGAAGCTCCCTTCCTTGCCATCAATGGCTTTGCCCTCGACGACTTTGCTCTCGGTAATTTCACAAGGAGTTGTTTCCCACGAGCCACTATTAACATAAGCTGCGATGGGCATGACCCCACCCACCACAATGAAGAAACCCGCAATCGTGAGAGAAATCAGCGCAAAGCCTACAAGCACAACCCGCATGAGAAACGGCAGTTTTTTATCGGCGGAAGGCGCGAGGGATTTATGACGTAGGCGGCTGGGAGAGACGGGCGGCGGAAAAAAGCTCATGGCGAGAAGATTGGAAAGAGCGCGAGAGAAAGATGCTTTCGCCCTTTCTGGCAAGCATTTTTTGGCCGGGCAGACGTGGCGGGCGGACGTGCCAGCCTCAAAAGCAGAATGCGGGTTCAGAGTTATTTCGAGAAAAGTAACAACGCGCAGATGCCCAAAAGATTGTGCAAGACGTGCCAGCCTCAAAAGCAGAATGCGGGTTTTAGCGGGTTGACAATCTCCGCCGCAAACGGGCACATTGACAAACCGCGACTTCTTCCCATGAGCATCCTCAAAACACTCTCCTCCGCCACCCGTGCGGCGACGTTCCTTTGCGCCCTCCTTTTTCTCGTAGTGCCCGCCGCCTCCGCCCAGACCGCCGCCAACCGCGTCGCCGCTCTCGAACAAGAGGTCGCCGATTTGCGCAACCAAAACCGCCGCCTCCAAGAAGAAATGCAAGACCTGCGCAACCTTGTCGCCCGCCTCGCAGCGAAGCCTCCCGCCGGCACCAGCGGCTCCACCACCCAATCCCAAATCCGCGAACTCGCCATCAACACCGACACCCAGCTAAAAGCCCTCGAAGCCCGCGCAAAACGCCACACCGATACCCGCGTCGCCGCCCTCGCCACCGATGTTGACAAGGCACTCAAAAAACAAGCCGCCGAAGTCAACGCCGCACTCCAAGGCGGCAGCGGACGTGGCTCCACCACTGGCGGCAGCGGCGGCACCAGCGGCGGCACCGGAACTGGCAGCACCACTACCACGCCCCCCGCCGATGTCCCCCGCACCGGCATCACCTACACGCTCAAACGCGGCGACCTCATCTCCTCAATCGCCGCCAAAAATAAATCCCGCGTCGCATGGATACTCGCTGCCAACAACCTCACCGAGGCTCAGGCCAAACGCCTACAAATCGGGCACAAACTCTTCATCCCACAAAGACAGAACACGCCGCCCACACCGCCCACAGACGGAACCCCGCCGCCACCGCCACCCGCCGAATAACCACCCACCCACCCACCGCTGTCGCCTGCCACACTTCCGCAAACAATCGCAACTTTCGCATCACTGATGAGCACACCTAAAAAAAGCCTCGGACGCGGCCTCGGCAACCTCATCGCCAGTGCCGCCGCCAAAACCGCCACCACCCCGCCGCCACCCGCCGCCGCCGCAACAGCCGCCGCCACCGCGCCCCGCGCACCCGCCGCCGCGCCCGCCGCTGCCGCCGCCGCGCCCGCCAGCACCGCGACCGTCGCGCCTTTTCAAGAAATCCCCGTTCACAAAATCGTCCCCGCCCGCAGGCAAGCGCGACGCGAGTTTGACGAAGAGGCACTGCGCGAACTTGCCGACTCCATCCAAGCCGAAGGGCTGCTGCAGCCCGTCGTCGTCCGCAAAACCACCGAGGGCTACGAGCTGATTGCCGGCGAACGCCGCTGGCGCGCCTTCCAAAAACTTTCCCTCAAAACCATCCCCGCCCGCGTCGTCGCCGCCAGCGACGCCGCCAGCGCCGCGATGGGCCTCATCGAAAATCTCCAGCGCGAAAACCTCAACCCCGTTGACGAGGCACTCGCCTTCGCAAGCCTCATGCGCGACTTCGAGTTGACGCAGGAGGCCGTCGCCGAGCGCGTCGGCAAGTCTCGCGCCGCCGTCGCCAACAGCGTCCGCCTGCTCTCCCTCGACCGCGAAATCCAAGGCTACCTCTCCAAGGGCATGTTGTCGGCGGGGCACGCAAAAGTAATTCTCGGCCTCGAAGGCGAGAGCGACCGTTTGCTCGCCGCCCGCCGCATCATCGAGAACGGCGCAAGTGTGCGCGACGCCGAGGCACTTGTTAAAAAACTCCGCGACGGCCAACCCACAAAACGCGGCACCTCCACCGCCTCCACCGACACCCAAAAAGCCGCCGAAATCACCGCCGCCATCGGCGACATCGAGAAACGCCTCACGACGCACCTCAACACAAAGGTTCACGTGAGGCACGGCGGCCAGCTTGGCAAAATCACAATCGAATACTACGGCAACGACGACCTGCGCCGCATCTTGGAAAAAATCGGCGTGAAGTGACCGCACCTTTTCACCCGCCTCCGCCCCGCGAAAAAAATCATGGACGCGTCGCTGTTCGACTACGAGCTACCCGAAGACCGCATCGCCAGCCAACCCGCCCCGACGCGTGATGCCTCGCGCCTGCTCGTCGTCGAACGCGCCACGGGGCGCATCTCGCACCACGTCTTCCGCGACTTGCCCGAGCTGCTCCCCGCTGGCACCGCCCTCTTCCGCAACAACGCCCGCGTCTTGCGTGCCCGTTTGCCCGGACGGCGCACTGGCGGCGGCCACGTCGAGTGTCTGCTGCTGCGCCCAGCGGAGACCCCCTGCGTCTGGTGGTGCCTGCTCAAGCCCGGGAAAAAAGCTGCCAGCCCCGACGGCTTCGGCTGGGCGGGTTTTTACCACGCCCGCGTCGTCGGCCAAAACGGCGGCGAATACCGCGTGAGTTTTGAGTTGCCCGCAGGCGAGACCGTCCTCTCCGTTTCCGAGAAAATCGGCGTGTTGCCGTTGCCCCCCTACATCGAAAAAGTCCGACGCGAACACGCCGCTGCCGCCTCCGCCGACGCGCTGCAAAACGCCGCGCAAACCACCGTGCCGGACTTCGCCGCGCTCGACCACGAGCGTTACCAGACTGTCTATGCCGACCCGCTCCGCCCTGTCGCGGCTGCCGCGCCGACGGCGGGCCTGCACTTCACCGAAGAAATTTTAGCCGCCTTAGCAGCCCGCGGATTTCCGATTTACGACCTTACCTTGCGTGTCAGCTTAGGGACATTTCAGCCCATCAAAACAGCCACCATTGAGGAGCACGCCATCCACCGCGAACTTTACGAAATCCCCCCGCAAACCCTCGCCGCCCTCGCAGGCGGCGGTGCTGTCGGCGCAGCCTCAGTGTGGCACAGACAATCCTGTCTGTGTGCATCTGTCGCCCCGCAAAAACGCTTAGCTGTCGGCACCACCTCCCTCCGCGCAATGGAAGACTTTTGCCGAAAACTCCACGCCCAAGAAACCACCGCCTCCGCTGCCGCTGCCGTCGCTTCCCCAGCCGCCACTGCCTCCTCCTCCACTGCCACTCCCGTCTTTCTCCCTTCCCTCGGCTCGCAAACATACATTGGCGAAGCGGCCTTATTTGTTTATCCGCCTGCGACCTTTTTTGGCGCGGAGTTATTGCTGACGAACTTTCATTTACCGCGTTCTACTCTCATCTGTCTTGTCTCTGCCTTCCTCACTCCGGGCGAAACTCGTGGCATCTCTTGGCTAAAAGAAATCTACGCCGAAGCGATTTCTCGCCGTTACCGTTTCTACAGCTACGGAGACGCCATGCTGATTTTGTAACCGCCTTTAACCGCCGTTTTTAGGTTGAAGCCACCAAAGCATTTCGTAACGCTTTATTGAAATGCCATACGAACCGCTCGACAAAAAAAGAATTGCTGTTGCACCAAAAAATACAACAGGGAGACTTACCGCTATGAACGTTCTTCCGGCAACACGTCCGGCGACACTGGCCGAAATCGCACGACGCAGTGACTCGTTGGAAGCATTCGGGCGACATTTTCGCGATTGGCTGCACGAAGTTGCCAAATGGTCATCGCGCAAACAGGCCGTTTGCGCCGTCGCACAGGCACCTCGTCCGCTGGCGACACGCTTTTCACAGGGAAAAATCGCCGACGCATGGCTTGCCGCTTATGCGGAATTTATTTGCGAAAAATGCGGACAAACCACGCCCGAATGGACATTTTCCTCCGATCGGTTTTTGGCAGAAACAGAACCTTGGTTTTCCGTGCCACGCGAAAACTCCCGTGCCCGTTTGCTCACATTACGCGACACCCCTGCCGCATTTAAACGGCGCAATTTGTTCACTGCCGTCGTAGAATTGCCCCTGCGTTTCCGCGCCGGACGCCCACGCAAAACATTGGCAGAGAAACGCCACGTCAATGCCCTCCGGCAGAAGCGCTTCCGCCTCCGTCAAAAACGCCAAAACAAATAGACTTGCCCCGTCAAAAACAGACCTGTCCCCATTTCTCCATGTCCCCATTTCTCCACGGCGTTGACGTAGCGTAGCGTAGTCAGCCCCTCACGCCCCTCACGCCCGTCCCCACCCCTTGCAACCTTTCCTCCGCCCTGTTGTCTCACGCGGTTTCACCACTCACCCACTCACCTTCCCAATAAACACATGAAACGCTTCCACTCCCGCCTTCTCTCGTTCCTTCTCGCCGTCGCTATTGCCTCCGTCGCTCCCGCCAGCTACGCCGCCACCCTCAGCACCACCGCCGCCGCCGCCCTCCCCGCTGCCGCCACGGGTGTCGCTATCACAGTCGCTTCCGACGCGCCGTCCGCCGTCCATTCCGCCGTCGCCGACCTCGCCGCCGCGCTCACCAAAGTTTTCCCCTCCGACAACTTCGCCATCTCGCCCGCCGCCGCCACTGCCGCCACCGCCCGCCGCATCGAAATCGTCATCGCTGGGCGCGGTTTATCTGGTGCGCCTGCGCCAGCGCCAGAATCTTTCCGCATCGAAAAAATCAACAACTGCACAGGCGTCCGCGTCAGCGGCGCAGACACGCTCGGTGCGGTCTATGGCATTTACGCGCTCCTCGAAAGTTACGGCTGCGGATTTTATCTGACTTACGACACCCTCCCCGCCCCCAAAAAAGAAAAATGGACGCCGCCCGAAAACAACATTTCCGACGCGCCGCTCGCTAAAGAACGCTACAGTTTCAACTGGCACAACTTTCTCTCCGGTTGTTCGGGTTGGGATTTAGCAGAATGGAAACGCTGGATAGACCAATGCCGCAAAATGCGCTTCAATGTCCTCATGGTTCACGCCTACGGCAACAACCCAATGTTCACCTTCTCGTTTCGCGGAGTGCAAAAAAAATCCGGCTTCCTCGCCAGCACCGCCGCCGGACGCGATTGGGGAACGCCACATGTCAACGACGTGCGCCGTCTTGTCGGCGGCGAGTTCTTTACGGCGGCAAACACCGGCCCCATTTTCGGCACACCACCCTCGCTTTTGCCCCGCGAACAACAACCCGCCGCAACACAACTTTTCATGAAACAAGTCTTCGCCTACGCCAAAGCGCAAGGGATGAAAATCGCCTTCCAATTAGACATAGATACCGCCTCTGCAATCCCGTCGGCCATGCTCGAAAAATTGCCCGCCAGTGCCAAAATAAAAATGGGAAAAACTCTCCGCCCCAATCCCGAAACTCCCGACGGGAAAGACTACTACAAAACAATTTTCACCACTCTCCTCGCCACATATCCCGAAATCAACACCCTTGTCATTTGCGTCCGCACCGACCCCGTTCCCGAAGCCGGAAACTTCGATGCCTCCGCCTTTCCAGAGACATGGAAACAAGCATGTTCTGCCGCTGTTAAAAACAATCCCGCCCTACAAAACAAACGCCGCGTCGCCGCTTATTTTTGGATAGGAAAAGTTATCAAAACCTTCCAAGAAATCGCTCGCGAAACAGGACACGCGGATACGCCCATTCATCTGGCGACATGGAATCTAAAGCCGTGGATAGACTACGCAAATGCCTTTTCGCCAAAAGAAACCGCCTTCCTCCCGCTTGATTACAGAGAACTCTTCAACCAATCCGAACTCGCTTCTGCAAAAGATCTTGCATGGCTTCGCAAGATAGCACAGAGCGGACGCCGCGTTATCCCGATTATTTGGTCGCACCACGACGACGGAAATTATATCGGGCGCCCGCATACGCCCTTTGAGAACTTCGCATCTTTGTTAGAAGAAGCTGGCTGCGAGTCTTTCGGGATTATACACTGGTTGCTACGCCCACAAAGTTTGCATTTCAAATCGCATTCTACCCAAGTGTGGAAAACGACAAAAAACCAACCGCTAAAAGAAACGAGTCGAATAATGGCGCGACATCTCTTTGGCGAAGAAAACGAAACGAAGGGCGGTGCTTATTTTTATGATTGGATAACCAACGGGCCTATCTTTGGACGCGAAACAACCGAGTTTATGATAGGGTATGTTAACCACATTTTCTCCCGAAAAAGATACGCGCAAATCCAAGAGGGGACAAAAAACCGTTTGCAGCTTTTGCAACAAATCAAAGTGTCGCCGGACAAACCGAATGCGCAAAAGCACCTCGAATACTGGCGTGGCTTAGAGAAGTTTAACGAACATTTTTACCGTGCCGAATTGGCATTGCAAGAAGGAGTTTTCGCACTAAAAAAAAGCAGACTCCGCGAGGTGGCGGAAATTGCCGAAGACATAAATCCCGACGCCGTAATAGAAGACTTTACCCGCTACGCATCAAAACTCGATATGACACGTGGCGACCTCGGTTTGCTTGTCC
>JAITPT010000181.1 GCA_031289285.1 Puniceicoccales bacterium | reverse complement strand
CGTAGGCATCTGCGTCTCAACTATCCGATAAATCATGCACTTACGACGCGGGCAACATTTTGCCCATTTATTGCGCTCGAATTAAAAGGCAGCCATTTTATTACTTGACTTCGCTTCGGCTCGTGCAACTTTCCCTTGCAGTGCCCACCACGCGCCCGCCACAAGATTGCAACGGAATATACCCCCCCAGCATTTGGTAATCCGATAACCTCGCCCCAAAATCTTTAGTCTGGTTAATTATTCGGAGAGGAGGGGGTAGGGGGATGAAGAGGGCAGGAGAGGGGCGTAGGCATCTGCGTCTCAAATATGCGATAAATCATGCACTTACGACACGGGCAACATTTTGCCCATTTATTGCGCTCGAATTAAAAGGCAGCCATTTTATTACTTGACTTCGCTGTGGTTCGTGCAACTTTCCCGTGCGGTGCCCACCACGTGAGCAGCACAAAATTTCAACGGAATACACACCACCAGCATCTGGTAATCTGATAATCTCGCCCCATGCGGGGCTTTGTTGCAGGGGCGTGGCTGACCGGAGGTTTCGCTGCGCTACACCTCCGGTTATGCACATCTCGCCATAATGCGGGGCTGGAGGCGTTCGTGCTTTCACTCAAAATAACGAGGAACCGAATTATTCGGCTTTTTTGACGCGCTCTTGGGCTTTTGTCCAGACGGAGTCTTCGCCGAGGCGGTTGGCGGCCTTTTTGAAAGCACCGAGATAGGACTTTGTCTTTGCGGGCGAGACCTTGGAGAGTTCTTCCTCGGTGGCGTATTTTTCGACCCAGCGGTTGAAGTCGTATTTCTCCATCAACTTGCGGGTGTTCACGCCTTCGACGGGTTCTTCGCCTTTGTCGAGCAATTCATCATAGACCCACGCAATGTGGTGCGCGGCAGCAGCATCTTCTTTGGCGATGATGTCTATTTTGGGAACGAGGGCGATGATTTCACCTTTTTTTGTGTTGAGGTAGTGAGCCCAGAGACGGGTGCGGTTGCGTCCGGCTTTGCCCGATTTGTAGTGGTCGTAGAGAGCTTTGAGTTCTCTTGCTTTCACGGTTTCGGGAGCAGGTCCCTTCTTTTTTTCTTCAGCGGCAAAGGCGGTGGCGGTACCGACTGATTCTGCGGCGACAAAGCCAAAAGCGGCGGCGGCGAGAAGCATGACTGTGGTGAGTTTTTTCATATTCGTTAGGTTGCTGTGTGTTTTTGTGTTGTTACTGTGTTGTTGACTAACTGGGGCCGCCCGCAAAACGGACGGCCCCAGAGTGATTGTTATTCTTTGTCGGCTTTTTTGGCGCGTTCTTGGGCTTTCGTCCAGACGGAGTCTTCGCCGAGGCGGTTGGCGGCGTCCTTAAAGGTGCCGAGGTATTGTTTCGTCTTTGCAGGCGAGACTTTAGCGAGTTCGTCTTCGGTGGCGTATTTTTTTATCCAGCGATTGAAGTCGTATTTTTCTATTACTTTGCGGGTGTTCACGCCTTCGACGGGTTCTTCGCCTTTGTCGAGCAGTTCATCATAGACCCACGCAATGTGGTGTGCAGCAGCGGCATCTTCTTTGGCGATGATGTCGAGTTTGGGAACGAGGGCGAGGATGCCGCCTTTTTGCTCGCTTAGATACTGCGCCCAGCGGCGCATACGGTTGCCGGCTTTGCCCGATGCGTAGTAATCGTAGAGAGCTTTGAGTTCTCTTGCTTTCACGGTTTCGGGGGCGGGAGCCTTCTTTTTTTCTTCGGCGGCAAACGCGGTGGCGGTGCCGATAGATTCTGCGGCGACGAAGCCAAAGGCACCGGCGGCGAGAAGCATGATTGTGGTGAGTTTTTTCATATTCTGTGTGTTTGTGTTGTTTTGTGTAATCCGAGTTGTTTCGGAAAGTGTCTCGAAGTGGTTTTAGCGCAGCGCGAGGATGCGTTTGACTTCGGGGAGAACTGCGTCGGCGAAGGCTTCGTAGCCGGGTTTGCGCAGGTGGATTTCGTCGCCGTGGTAGAAGTCGCTCGCTTTTTTGCCGTAGCCTTTGAGTGTGCCGTCGGCGTTGATGAAAGTGCTGTTGATGTTTTTGAAGAAAACACGTTTGCCGTCGGCGAGCGCGGGCAGGAGTTTATTTGTGCGTTCGTTGACTTTGCGCCATGCGGCTTCTGGGTCTTTGTAGAGGGGGAGGATACCGAGGACGAGGATTTTGGCGTCGGGTTTGCGTTTTTGAATGGCGCTGATGATGGCGCGAATGCCCTCGACGGGTTCGTTCGGATTGGGGTTGCGGTTGCGGCGCGAGACGCGGTTGTCGTTGGTGCCCGCGAGCAGGACGACGACTTTGGGATTGCCCGCGCCAGCGAAGTTTCCGTTCTGGACGCGCCAGAGGATGTTGCCAGTTTTCTCGCCGCCGATGCCGAACTTGGCGGCTTTAAGCGGGGCGATTTTTTTTGCCCAGACATCGGCACCGCCGTTTTCGCCGCCGCCGTCCCAACCCTCGGTGAGGGAGTCGCCAATGAAGAGGACATCGTAGCCGCCCTTCTGGGCTTCTGCGTTGAACTTTTCGTGGCGACCGCCGTTTTTGGTCGGCTCCGGTTTGGCGGAGGCGGTGGTAGGCAGGACGACGCAGGCCGCAGCCAACGTCAGAGTTGAAAGAAATGCGCGTCGCGTGAGTTGCATAAGATTTTTTGGTGTGTGTGAATGAAACGTATGTGAGAAACGGGCGTTCTGCTCGAAAGACATGCAAGTAAAAGAATGGTTCCGCATTTTGGAAACACTTTTTTCGAGGGGGGGGGGGGGAGGGAGGACGGGGAGGGGCAGGGCGGCAAAGGCGGCTCAGGCGGCGGGCGCCTCCGTCTGCTCCGCGAGGTAGCGGACGTAGGCGGGGTGGGCGTTTAGGCAGGGGATTTGCTCAAAAAATTCGCCGCCTGCGTCCATGAAAGTTTTCCGTCCTTCGGTGCGTATTTCGTCGAGCGTCTCGAGGCAGTCCGCCGTGAACGCTGGGCAAATCACGAGCAAGCGTTTGACGCCGCGAGCGGGAAGCTCCCGCAGCGTCGCGTCGGTGTAGGGGCGTATCCAGACGGCTTTGCCAAGACGCGATTGAAACGAAATTGCGCATTTTTCGCGTGGCAACCCTGCCGCCGCCGCGAAGGCTTCCATCGTCGCGAAACACTGGTGGCGGTAGTCCCGCGCTCGCGAGGCGGCGTCGGGCGGGCAGCAATCTTGCTCCTCGGTGCAGTCTGGGTAGCTGGGGATTTCGCGGCGCAGGTGGCGCAGCGGGATGCCGTGACAGGAGAAGAGCAGTTTGTCGAAACTGCCTTTTTCAAGCCACGGGCGCGCCGACTCCACCAGCGCGGCGATGTAGCCCGGCGCGTTGTAAAACGGCTCCGCGACGCGCACGTGTATTTGCGGCGCGAGGCGGCGAAAAGCCTCGCGGGCACAGGCGACTGCAGTGCCGTAACTCGACATCGCGTAGTGCGGGTATTGGGGGAGCACGAGCGCGTCCGTCACGCCGTCGTGTGCCATCGCGGCGATGGCGGCAGCGGTGGACGGCTCCCCGTAGCGCATCCCCGCATAGACGCGGACGGCAGGCGCACCGGCGAAATCGCGCCCGTGTTTCTCTGTCAACGCCGCCTCAAGTGCCTCGCGCAAGACCTCGGTGGTCGCGAGCAGGGGGGAACCTTGGGGCGTCCAGACCCGCTTGTAGGCTTCGGCGGAAAACGCGGGGCGTTTGCGCAAAATAACGCCGTAGAGCAACAGCCAGCGCAGCGGCGCGGGCATGTCGAGCACACAGGGGTCGCCGAGAAACTCCCGCAGGAACGCACGCACGTCGGCGACAGCGCAGGACTTGGGCGAACCGAGATTGAGCAGCAGGACGCCGCGTTTTTGAGGGGAGTTTCCCATGCCGCCCCTCTTTATCGGCGAGGGTGTTTTTGGAAAGTGGAAAACAAGTTTTTTGAACCGCAGTCGTCCGTCCACTCTGTCCACACCGGTTAAAATGACCGCCATTTTTTTCGTGGGCACAGAGGGCGTGAGCACTTAAAACGAAGTGCTATGGATTACACATTAAGTGCCGCGAAACGCGCCATTCTGCTCGCCATGCTTCTCTGCTCTTCCGCGATGCCCGCCACCGCGTTTGCCGCGCCAAATGCCGCCCCTGCCGCGCCCGCGCCCGACCCCTTCAACGCCAACGCATACCGCGTGGAGCGCGACAACCTCCGCGAAAAACCACCCGCCGCTGGCACCGCCACCACGTCCGCCGCCGCCCCTGCGCCCTACTCGTTTGCCGCCGCGCAAGCCGCCAAGACCGCGCCTGCCCCGCGCCATGTCCCGTGGCAAAACACGCAGGTCGTCCGCGATTGGGAATACCTCGAAAACGCCACTGAAGACCCCGACACCGCCGCCGCCGCCACTGGTTGGAAACCCGTCTCCGTCCCCCACACTTGGAATGCCCGCGACACGCTCGAAAAAGCTGCCTACCGCCGCGACGCCTCGTGGTATCGCCACAAGTTCACATTCGCCAAAGACGACGCCCGCCTCCACCGCTTCTTCCTGCGCTTTGGCGCGGCGGGCCAGAGCGCGGTCATCTACGTCAACGGGCGCGAAACGCTCACCCACCACGGCGGCTACAGCGCGTTCACCGTCCCGCTCGGCAAGCCTGACGAAGACGGCGAAGTCACCGTCCTCGCCCGTGTCTCCAACGCCAAGAACCGCCACCTCCCGCCCCTCAGCGGCGACTTCAACCAATACGGCGGCCTCTACCGCGAAACACGTCTCTTGCGCGCCCCGACGGAGTTCTTTTTCGCCCGCGACCTCGACGGCGGCGCGGGTGTCGAAGTCGCCTCGCACACCGCTGCCGACGCCTCCTCTGCCACGCTCACGCTGCGCGTTTCCACAGGCGAGTGGAACACCTCGGAGCTTGTCACCGCCAAGGTCACCGTCACCGCGCCCGACGGCACCGAGGTCGCCTCCGAGACCTTCCGCCCCGACGGCGTCCGCCCTGCCAGCACCCGCGCCGACGGCTCCCGCGCCCCCGCCGCCAAGCCCAGCCGCCCCGCGCCCGCGCCCGCTACCGTCACCCTCACCATCCCCAAGCCGCTCCTGTGGTCGCCCGCCGCACCCGCCCTCTACACAGTTACCGTCGCTGCCAGCACCGGCGACACCGTTGTGCTGCGCCACGGTTTCCGCACTTTCGCGTTCACGCCGGACAACGGTTTTTTCCTCAACGGACGCCCCTTCAAACTTCTCGGCGTGAACCGCCACCAAGACTGCCCGGGCCTCGGCAACGCCTTGCCCGACGCCCTCCACGACGCCGATTTGCGCCGCATCAAAGAGGCCGGTTTCAACTTTGTCCGCCTCGCTCATTACCAGCAAGACGACTACGTGTTGCAGCGTTGCGACGCGCTCGGGTTGCTCGTCTGGGAGGAAATCCCGCTCGTGAACGTCGTCACCCCGCGCCGTTTCCCGCCGTCTGCCGCGCTCGCGGAAAACTCCCGCTCGATGCTTCGCGAGATGCTCGCCCAGCACCGCCACCACCCCTCGGTCATCATCTGGGGTCTTGGCAACGAAATCAGTTTCACCGCTTCCGGCGATACCATCTACCCCGAACACCACAAGTTTGAGCGCGAGCTAATCGCCGGCCTTCACCGCCTCGCAAAAGAGCTTGACGCCTCGCGCGCTACCATCCTCGTCAGCCACGACAGCGACCGTGCCTTCGAGGCAGGCCACATGTCCGTCCCCGACCTCAACGGCTACAACCTCTACAAAGGTTGGTATCGCGACACCTTTGAAAAACTCAGCACGCGCCTCGCGGAAATCCACGCCAAAAATCCCACCAAGCCCGTCCTGCTCTCCGAGTGGGGCGCGGGTGCCGACCCTTGGATACACAGCGAAACCCCGCGTCGCTACGACCAGAGCGAGGAATACATGCTCGCCCTCCTTGAGAATTACCGTGACCAATTCGACGCCCCGCCGCTGCGTTTTCTCGCGGCCAATATCCAGTGGGTTTTCGCCGACTTCGGTGCCGCACACCGCATAGACACGCACCCCTACGTCAACAACAAGGGTCTCCTCGACACCGACCGCCAACCCAAGGACGCTTATTTTTACATCAAAGCCCGCCAGCAACGCGGTGACCCTTTTGTCTATTTGCAAACGCCTGCGTGGACGCGGCGTGGCGGCGTGGCGGAAAAAAACTACCGCGTGTTTTCCAACATGGACACCGTGGAACTCTTCCACAACGGCACGAGCCTCGGCAAACGCCGCCGTCTCGACGCTGGCGGACGCGGTTTCCAATGGCGCGTGGTGCTGCGTCCGGGCGCAAACGTTTTGCTGGCGAAAGGTGTCAACGACGGCAGCGCGAGCATGGGTGGCGACGGCGCTGGCAGTAGCGGTGGCGGCGGCGCTGGCGACATCGGACGCGAGCACGGTTTCACTGTAACCTACGACCCCGCTCTCCCGCCGCGCATCGCTCCCGTCATGCCCAAACACTGAGCGCAGCAACTGCCCGCCGCTTTCGCAGAGTGGCACAGACTACCGAGCCGCAGGCGACATCGGACATCCTGTCTGTGCTTCCGCAGGGTGGCACAGACAATCCTGTCTGTGCTGTCGTCGCCTTCGGCGACGCCGTGTCCACAGACAAGAAGTACGATGTCGCCTGCGGCTCGGTAGTCTGTGCCACACTCCGCTGACACCGCTTTCGCAGAAGCCGAGACTGCAACGGTTGCCAGTGTCCTTTCGCTGGTTTGAAAGCGGTGTCGGCGGGCGCTTCGTTATCACTTCGCGCCCTCTGCCACCGCACTCCATAGGGGCGGCAGGGCAGCGCGTGTGTGTCGGCGGGCGCGGCGTTACCAGACGTAGGTGGCGCGGAGGGAGCAGGTGCGGGGGGCACCGGGGACGAGGGGGATTTCTTGGTAACGGACGTTCCAGAGGTTGTCCACGGCGGCGGTTAGGCTGAGGCCGTCAAAGTGGGGGAGTCGCCATGTTACGCTGAGCGAGGTGAAAAATGGATGGTCGGTGCC
>JAITPT010000101.1 GCA_031289285.1 Puniceicoccales bacterium | reverse complement strand
CTTACAGCCCACAGTGGAGAAACCGCCCATTATCCTATGGCGTTGCCATAGGCTATTATGAAGCCGCGCCTTCAGCGCTACGAGGCACCCTCCGTTTCAAAGGCTATTCTCGTATTTTCACGCTACCTGAACGTTTTTAGGTTAAAACCCCGTGCTACCGACATTACGTCCCTGCGGGACGAAAAACACCGATGTTTTCGGACATGCAGATTTATTTTTAGGAGTGCCCTTAGGTTTATTCGTGCTCCGCCCACAGCCCCCCCCTCATTCTATATTCGGGTGGCGGTTTTTACGACGGATTCGTCAAAGAAGTTCCAGCCCATACCGGCGTCCACGACAAGACTTTGCGCATTGACGCCAGAAGAACGCGGACTCAGGAGCCAGACGGCGGCGTCGGCGACTTCCTGCGTAGCGACATTTTTTTTGCGCATCGTGAGCTGCTCGGCAAAAAGATAATTATCTACGTAGCCCGGAATTCCCGCAGACGCACTGGTTTTTAACGGGCCAGCATTCACCATGTTAAAGCGGATGTGCGTGTCCGCGCTAAATGACTTTGCCAAAAAACGCGACGCCGATTCCAACGCGGCCTTCACAGGCGACATGTAACCGTAACTCGCAGCAGTGACTTGCGAGGAAATTCCGATGGAAACAACCGAGGCGGCAGGGTCGAAATGCGGTTTGAACGCCCGCGCCATCTCAACTAACGAAAACGCACTGACCGCAGTCGCTTGCAAAAAGTCGGCGCGTTCGGTTTCGTGAAAAGGGCGTGGCCCGGCGGCGTAGTTGGCAAATGCGATGCTGTGAACAAGCCCGTGTAGAGGCGCGGCGGCAGCAGCGGAAACTTCCTCCGCAAGGCGTGTGATTTGCGCTTCGTCTTCTGCGTCGCAGAGAAAAACGGGCTTCCCTGCGAGAAGTTTCTCTAAGGAGTCGCGGCGGGCGGCGGAGCGCACACTGTAAAAAACTTTTGCACCCAGTGTTTCGAGTGTTTGCGCGATGTGCCACGCCACAGATTTTTTGTTGGCGACACCCGTGATAAGAAAGTTCTTTCCCGTGATTTGCAAGTAGTCCATTGCGTTGTTTTTTTGTTCTCTTTATACGGTTTTGGTTTGCTCGAGAACAGTGAGAGCAAACTTGATTGTAAGCGCGGTTTTGCCGTTGCAAATCACTTTGCCGGACATGAAATAAAACCCCTGCATTTTTTCGACGAAAACAACCTCTATTGTGAGGATGTCGCCGGGGAAAACCATGTTCTTAAAACGGGCATTCTCGATGCGGCACAACACGGGCGTTCCGCCAGCTTGCAGCTTGCCAGAGAGATAAATCGCGGCGGCTTGAAAAACTGATTCGCAGAGCAAAACGCCGGGGGTGACAGGGTTGCCCGGATAGTGCCCCGCGTAAAAAGATTCGTTCTCGCGCAGTGTGCGTCGGCAAGTGATGCCGTCGTCGCGGATTTCTATTATCTCGTCAACGAAGAGAAAAGGTGGGCGGTGTGGTATGGCGGAGAGGACGCGGTTCATTGCGGCACGGCGGAAGGGCGGTTGGTTAGAGGAAGTCCCTCGAATAGAGGATGTTGGAGAAGTCAAGATTTTCGAGCGCAGCGGGGGTGATAAAGAAGTTCCCCACGCCGGAGTCCCCCCATCTCACCACGTCTTTCCCGAGCGAGTTGTCGGAGTCTATTTGTAGCAATAGAATTGTGTGGTTCTTGTATTTTTCGCTGTCGCGTGGGTCGCCACGCACAAACATCGGGTAGCCGCCAATCCTGTGCCCGCCGACTTCGCCGTATTCTTCGTAAAATTCGATTTTGAATGTGTCTTCTATTTCTTCGAGGGTCTTTGCTTTTTTGCCTGTTTTGTTGTTGTAGAATGCGACAAATGTTTTCTCAAAGCGAAAATCGGAGGGGGTCATGGGGCAGATTTTTATCTGCGCGTTTAGTGCAAACTCGCCTTTTAACGGGTAATCTTTTTTCTGAAACTTTTTTGCGGGCGGGGGAGTGCCGAGCGCGGTTTTGCGGGTGACGATTTCTTTGTGATAGACGACGCGCATGTTTTTAGTAGAGGAGAGAATGTCGGGCGGGGAGGGGAGGTCAGCCGGACCAAAGCGTTTGCCCGAAATATAAAACTGCAAAATCCCTTTTTTCGGAAAACCTTCGAGTGGGGGCAATTTTTCAAAGTTGAGTTGGGCGAGGAGCGGCATTGGGTTGTCGTCGGCGTCGTGCGGATAATCTAAATCTTTTGGCCAATAGGGAATTCCGCCGAATTTATTGTCGTAAATAGTTGTTTTACGTTTTGCGAGTGCAAATGCGATACAGGGGGCAGAGGTCTGGCGGCTGAAGTCTTTGATGAGTTTTTCTATCCTTGAGCTGGGTTCTGGTTCGTCGTCATCGAGGGCTGGAATGCCGTCGGGATAGACTTTTCTTAGTTCTTCGGTGGTGATTTCAAAGGGTTTTCTGTCTTTTGTCTCAAAAACGAGGGCGAGGTCTTTGTTTTCCATGCGCAGGGCACCGCGAAGCATCTTGCGAGTTTCGGGTGCCTGTTCGACGAACTCGCGAATTTTTTCTTCGCGGCTCTTCTGGCCAAAGATTTTTTTGATGAAGGTGTTTATTCCCATACGGACGTCAGGTTGTGGTTTTTTATAGAGGGTTAGTGGATTTTGGGTGGGGTGGTGCGGCGGTTCATTCCAGAAAGCGCGAGAGATAGTTGATGGCGCGGCGGATGTCTTCCACGGGGTTTTCGCCGCATTCGCGTTCGATGACGAGGTTGCCGGTGTAGTCGGCGTTGCTGAGGATGTCGAAGAAGGCAGGCCAGTCCACGTCGCCTTCGCCTGCGGGGTGCTCGACGCCCCAGACATCGGGGTCGCCGGAGGCAACAGCGTCTTTGATGTGAACTTGGGCGATGCGCGGGAGGAGTTTTTTGAGTGCGGCGATGGGGTCGCCCATGTTGTAGAGGAGCATGTTGCCCGGGTCGAAGTTGACGTATGTGTTGGGCGACGCGACCTCGTCGAGAAAGTCAGAGAGCGTATCAGCGGGATCCTGCCCGGTCTCGAGGAGGAGGTTTTTCTCGGAAAAGGAAAAGTATTTCGCAAGCGATTCGAGACGGTAGGCGATGATTTCGTGCCACTGGTCGCCGACGGCTGGGGTGGCACCCGCGTGGAAACTGACGTCGGTGATGCCAAGCTGTTCCATCATGATTTTGTATCGGGTGACGCGGGAGAAGAGGTTCATGAAGGGCAGCGTCGGCGCGAGGCCGCCGGTCGCACGAATGGCGGCGGGTGAGGAGTAGTTTTCTTCGCCGTTCTCGATCATGCCAGAAACGACCTTGATGCCGGCGTCGCGCAGGATGAAGGGCGCGTCTCGCCACACGGGGTCGTAGTAGAGCGGGTTGAGCGCAAGCTGGACGCGCGTGATCGGGATTTCGCGCAAACGAGCGATGAGGGTTTGGGGGCTGTCCGGCTTGAGCGACCAACTGCACACGGCAAGCTGCTTTTGAGTTTGTTTGAGCATGAGAGACGGGAAAATGGGCGTGTGGCGCGAAATGTCAACCGCCGACGACAATCGTTGTTGAAGCAGCAAACCGCTTTTGAGCGGGCGCAGGCAGCGCAGGCGTCGCGGACATTTTTTCCGGCTTGCCGAGTGTGCGTTTTTCGTTCCCGATTGCGGGCATGATTACCCAAGGCTACACGCCACCTGACCGCAAAGGCGCGGGCGTCCCAGTGTTTTCAGAAGGCGGCAACCGCCTCGGAGCAGGCGGTGTCGTCGCCCGCCCTGACACACCCTTTGGTCGCCCCGTCGCGTCGCCATACCCCGAACGCCCCGCCGCCGCGCAACAGGAACCGCCGCCACCCGACGACGACTCTGAAGACGACAACGACTTTTACGAAGACGATGCCCCCGCTGCCGCGCCGCCCGCGCCGCGCCGCCCGCCAGAAAACACCGCCCCCGCCGTGCTTGTGCAGCAAGTAGAGTCGGCGCCTACGGCAGAGGTCGGCCTGTTCGTTTTGTTGTGCCTGTTCGGTGCTGGTGCCGTGTGGTTTCTCTGGAACGAGACACCGCGCCTGCCCGCCGCAGCCACCCTCTCCGCACCCGCGCCAAAAAAGTAAAACCGCCGCAATTTGCGGGCGTCTTTGGCCGCCAAAAAAGTGGTGCTCCCGTTGGGACTCGAACCCAAATCGCCGGCTTCGGAGGCCAGAATTCTATCCATTGAAATACGGGAACAAAGACCGGATGGACGCGGCGCACAATCGCGGCAGCGCAGCAAAAGTCAAGGGGCAAAAATGCGCCGTCCGCGCTTTTTTGCAGGGAACAAAAACGCCCGCACGTGTTCTAAGGGTGCCCAATAACTCTTTGACAAGACGCTCACAAGTGTTTTGCTGAGGCGTTTCGCAACTTTCCTCAACTAATGGCCGACAAGAAAAAAACCGCTCACGCATCCTCCACAAAAACAGCCGCGAAGGCCCCCGCCATCGCAAGCTCGCCTACCGCGCCCGCGAAGAGCATCCCCACCAAAAAAACTTTGCCCGCACCCGCTAAGCCGCAACCCGCCGCAAAACCCGCGCCCGCACTTGCACCCAAGCCCAAGCCTGCGCCTGCGCCCAAACCGCAACCGCCGCCCAAGCCCGCCAAGACTCCCGCCGCGCCCGTTTCCAAGCCCGCCGCAAAGCCCGCCGCAACCAAGCCCGCGCCCGCACCCGCCGCGAAACCAGTTGCGCCCGCCGCCGCCGCTCCTGCAAAGCTCGCGCCCGCGCCCGCGTCCGCGCCTGCGCCCGTCGTCGTCGTCTCCGCGCCACCGCCCGAGACCGCGCAGCTCGGCATCGAGCTGGGCGTCCTCAACGAAAAAGTTTCCCTCCTCATCCGTGCCTCGAAGTCCAAAGGCGGCTTCGTCACCGTGCAGGACATCAACAAGGACATCCCCGAAAGCGCCAACATCCCCGACGTCTTCGAGAACATCATAAACATCCTCGAAAAACTGAAGGTGGAGGTGATTGACGAAGACGACGTCGAATCCTTCAAACAGACACGCGCCGTCACCGAAGAGGAGCAGGCAAAAACCGCGCAGGTTGACATCCTCGACGACCCCGTGCGCATGTATCTAAAGCAGATGGGCCAAGTGCCCCTGCTCACCCGCGAGCAAGAAGTCGAAATCTCCAAACGCATCGAAGACGCCGAAGCCCGCGCCCTCGCAGCCCTGTTCTCCGTCTGGCTCTCCACCCCGTTCCAAGCCGACATCGCCCACAGGCTCGTCACCCGCGAAGAACGCTTCGACCGCATCGTGCTCGATAAAAAAGTGGACGGGCGCGAAAACTACCTCAAAAAACACCTCCCCAAAGCACTGGAAGAACTCGACGCGCTTCTCAAAAAACTTGACAAAGCATGGGAAAGATACCGCGCCGCCACCGACGACGCCACCCGCGAGCGCACCCGCAAAGCCTACAAAAAACTCGAACCGGAAATCTACCCAATCGTCAAAAGATTTTGCTTCAAAACAAAAATCTTCGAGGAGTGGCTCGAAAAGTTTTCGCCCGAATACCGCGAGGCGATGGACATCGAGGAAGCGCGCTCGCTGCTCGCCCGCAACGACCGCCGCGCAAAACACATCAACCCAGCTCTCCTCACCACCCGCGCAAAAGAAGTCGAGCGCAAACACCGCCTCACCACCACGGAGCTTTGCGACGTCATCACCGCCATGCGCGCTGGCCTGCGCGACGCCCACAAAGCCAAGACCGACATGGTCGAGGCCAACCTGCGCCTCGTCATCTCCATCGCCAAAAAATACACCAACCGCGGCCTCTCCTTCCTCGACCTCATCCAAGAGGGAAACATGGGCCTCATGAAGGCCGTCGAAAAATTTGAATACCGACGCGGCTATAAGTTTTCGACCTACGCGACATGGTGGATACGCCAAGCCATCACGCGCTCCATCGCCGACCAAGCGCGCACCATCCGCATCCCCGTCCACATGATCGAGACCCTCAACAAGGTCATGCAAATCCAGAAGCAACTCCTCCAAGAACTCGGCCACGAGCCGACGCCGGAAGAAGTCGCCAACGAAATGCAAATGCCCGTCGAGCGCGTTCAGCAAATCATGAAAATGGCCCAGCAGCCCATCTCGCTGCAAAGCCCCGTGGGCGACGGCGACGACTCCTCCTTCGGCGACTTCATCGAAGACAAAGGTGCCGAGAACCCCTACGACATGGCGTCGAACAACCTTCTGCGCGAAAAAATCGTGGACGTGCTCGGCTCGCTTGCGCCCCGCGAACGCGAAGTGCTCGCGCTACGCTTCGGCCTCAAAGACGGCTACAGCCGCACCCTCGAAGAAGTCGGGCGCATCTTCAAAGTCACCCGCGAACGCATCCGCCAAATCGAAGCAAAGGCACTCCGCAAAATGCGTCACCCCACGCGCATTCGCCAGCTGCACGGCTTCTTCGACGGCGACAACGACACCACCGGCCCGGGCTTCGAGCAGATGCGCAAGGAAGTTCTGGAAGACCACATCCACGTCGGCGAAGCCTACTCTGGAGACAAAAACGGCGAAGCGAAACAACCCGCCCCCGCTGGCGGGCACGTGCGCCCACAGCTACGGGAAAAACTCGCTGGCAAGCAAGTGACACGCATCACGCTGTCGCTCGCAAAGGCGATGCCGCCCTTCGACGACATCGAGCTGCCCGAAGACACGCCGGAAACAATGGGTTGACAAGGCGATGAAAATCCGCTGGCCGCAGACTCTCGCCGCATGGCTGCGCCGCATCTTCCAACGGCGCAAACTCACCCCCGCGATGCGTCTCGGCATGAAAGGCGAAGACCTCGCCGCCGCACGTATGCGCAAAGACGGAATGAAAATCCTCGCCCGCAATTGGCGCGACGGGCGCGACGAGATTGACATCGTCGCGCTGGACGACGGCGAGCTTGTCTTCGCCGAGGTGAAGACGCGAACCATCGGCGGCGCACGGCTTCACCCCGACGGCTACTCCGCTGTCAACCGCCGCAAGCGCACCGCGCTCGCCCGTGTCTGCCGCGCCTACATGCGTGCGCTCGAGACGCCGCCTCGCCTCTACCGCTTCGACATCGTGGAGGTCGAAGTCAACGCCGACGGCGAGGCACAGATTTATCATCAGCGCTACGTGCCTCTCTTCGAGGCCGCCAACGGCGGGCGTCGCGGGCGCGCCTACATCCGCTGAGTGCGGCGCAAAAAAAACAAGACCCGCTCGGTGAGCGGGTCTTGCTTTTTTTAAGAGTGGCTGCCCAGGTAGGGATTGAACCTACGACCAATTGATTAACAGTCAACTGCTCTGCCACTGAGCTACTGGGCAACGTGTGTTCCTTTGTGAAAAGGAGCACGAAGGAAAACGAA
>JAITPT010000026.1 GCA_031289285.1 Puniceicoccales bacterium | reverse complement strand
CGCTCCCCAGCGAGATGTCGGCCCGGGGGGCCAGCCACACTGCCGTCGCCGCTGAGGGAAGGGTGTTTGAGTAAATCGACGGCAAAAGGCGGTGTTTATTTTTGTGGTGCGGCGCGGTGCGGGCGGCGTTGGCGGTGTGCGGTGGCGGTGGGTGGTGGTGTGCGGTGGGAACGGAAAGGCGGGCGAGAAACCCCATCTCGCCCGCCCCTTATTTTGCTGTATCTATTGAGCTGGATGTCCCTCCTTACCCCTAAGGTTAAACATCCCTGCTCAAATTGTGTTTTTGAACAGGCGCGGGGGGGCGGACATCCGTGTTGTTAAGGTCGCGTCCGCCCGTGTTGGCGCCCGCATTCTTGGACAGCCTCGGCGGCGAGTTGTTCGATTGTCTTCACCATTTTTTTCACCGGTGCGGGGAGTGCTTCGAGGCGGGCGGTGTCGGCGGCGTCGCCGTCAAACAGGGTGCGACCGGCGGTGTCGCGGACGCTGAGCCTGCGTGCGCCGCTGGTGGTGATTTGGAGGGAAACGGAGTGGCCGTTGTCGTTTAGAGTGAAAACGCAACAGGGGGCGGCGGCGGCGTTGGCGGCGGCGGCGGCGGGGGGGTGGTGGTTGATGGTGCGGGGTGTTTGGGCGGAGCGGACGGCGGTGAGGCTGACGTTGGTGGTGGCGGGGCGGGTGCGTTCGGTGCGCAGGCTGGCAGCGGGCGGCACGGCACCGGAGGCGAGTAGTTCGCCGAGGCTGATGTCGCGCCCGTTGAGGCGGAGCTGGACTTCGTGGAAATCGGTGCCGGCGGCGGTGGCGGCGGTGGGTGTTTCGGGCAAAAGGATTTGGCCGAGTTTGACGCTTACCTCGGCGGGTTGGCCGTCGCGGCGGATTTTGAGGACGATGGTGTCGCCAGCTTTTTTGGCGCGGACGAGGGTGCGGAATTGGTCGGGGTTGCAGAGGATTTGCGTGTCGAGGAGCGCGAGGATGTCGCCAGCGCGGAGCGTGTCGTGCGCGGGAGACTGCGGGGCGACGAAGCGGACGCGCAGGCCGGTGCCGGGCGTGAGGCCGAGGCATTCGCAGGTGTGCGCGGAGGCAGGGACGACTTCGACGCCGAGGAAGGCGACGGCGGCAGCAGTGGCGCGGGTTTTGGGCGGCGCGGTCTCGGCGGCGGGCGCGATGGCGGTGCGTGACGGGACGGCGGAGGTTTTGCCGGAGACTTCGGAGGCGGCGTTGGCGACGGCGGGCGCGAGGCCGGCGAGGAGGAGCATGTGGAGCGGGATGTGGTTTCGCATGGTTGGTTGTAGGTTGGCGGTGAGTTGGCGAGTTGGTGAGTGGTTAGTGAGTGGGCGGTGAGTGGGCGGTGAGTGGGCGGTGGTGGTGCGGCGCGGTGAGTGAGTTGGCGGGTTGGCGGTCTTAGATGAGGTCTATTTTGACGAAGTAGATTTCGTCGCCAGCGGCGGGCGCGGGCGCGGCGGGTGCGCGGGTGGGCGCGGCGTTGGCGTTGTTCTGGTAGCGGAAACGGTAGGGTTGGTAGAAACGCCCGTCTGGCGCACGGCGGAGGCCCAGCGGCTCGATGCTCGAGGGCACGCGGCGGCGTTGTTGGGCGATGGCGGCAGCGACGGCGGCGGAGGTGCCGGGCGCGATGGGCGCGAGGGGCGCGAGGGAGTTTTCGTCGGGAAGCTCGGCGGGCGCGGCGGCAGCGGCGGGCGCGGCGGCGGCGAGCGTGGCAGAGTTAGCAGGCGCGGCGGAGTTAGCCGAGAATGTGGCGGCGGGCGGCGGCGAGAAGTCGCGGTTGGCCACGATGACGGCGGCGCAGGCGGCGGCGGCGAGGATGCCCGCGCCCCACGCGAATGCGCGGCGGAACGGAATGATGTTTGCGGCGGCGGCGTGTTGCGCAGGCGCGTCGAGCGCGGCGGCGATACGGTCGGCGCAACGGGCGTCGGGCGGGCGCGGCGAGAAGCGGCGGAGCGCGTTTTCGACGTCGCGCAGTTCGGAGAAGTCAGTGTCAACGTTCATGGCTGTAAGCGGTGGTTAAAGTTTCGCGGAGTTTGGTGAGCGCGTAGCGGTAGCGGGATGCGACGGTGTTGAGGGAGGTTTCAAGCTGGCGGGCGATTTCCTCGAAGGTCAGCTCGCCCCAGATTTTGAGGGCGACGACTTGGCGTTGGGCGTCGGGCAACGCTTCGAGGGCGTCTTGGAGCATTTGGTCTTCGGCGGAGTCTGCCGGCTCGAACCACGAGACGGGTTCGCCGTCGAGCAGGACGGAGGCTTGCTCGCGTGTGGTGCGGCGGGTCTCGCGGCGCACGTGGTCGAGCGCAGAGCGGCGGATGGAGGTGACGAGGAGCGCGGCGGGGTCGCCGGGCAGATGGCGTTGGTGACGCCAGAAGCGGATGAAAGCCTCTTGCAGGACGTCTTCGGCGTCGGCCTTGGTGCGCGTCCACTGGCGGGCGCAGAGGAGGAAACGAGCGCCGTTTTCGGCGAACCATTGTTTCCAGTCCCGCTCGTCGCGGAGAGTCTGCGTGTCTGTTTGCATAGGAGGGAAGCGTGTGTGAGTTGGTGTTTCTGCGAGTGTGTTTGCGAGGAGGGAGCGCCGGAGGAGGCAGGTTTTGTTTAACAAAAAACAGCAGCGGGCAGGGGGCGGAAACTTTTTACTTTCCTGCGGCGCGGTTTTGGCGTTTTGTCCGCCCCCTTTTTTTTCGCACCCGCACATGGACAACTCTCCCGCATCCGACGGCTCGCAGCCGCAACAGCAGGTCATCAGCCTGCAAAACATCAGCCAGAATTTTCTTGGCGCCATCCAGCGTCAGTTTGACCTTCTCGCGTTTAACCTCGCCGCCATCCAGCAGGCGACGGCGGAGCAATACGAGGCGTTTGCTCGGCAGACGAAGCTCATGCCCGTCGCGCAAATCCATCAGAACTTCGAGCAGACGCAGGCTTATGCGCGCTCGCTGCTTTTTCGGCAGACGGTCAACGACCTCGCGAGCATGGCGTCGGCGTGCATGGACAACTGCCACTTGCTCGGGCAACTCGTGAAAAATCAGGCCTTGGCAAAGACCTCGCAAGAGGAGGCGAACAATGCGGTGGCGGAGGCGCACCGTGCGTTTGTGCAGTCGCCGCTCAACGAAAAGTTTGAGCTATT
This sequence comes from Puniceicoccales bacterium, assembly GCA_031289285.1. Taxonomy (GTDB): domain Bacteria; phylum Verrucomicrobiota; class Verrucomicrobiia; order Opitutales; family UBA953; genus CALNBE01. The sequence continues at coordinate 997 of JAITPT010000026.1, read as the reverse complement.
GGAGCGTGACTTCGGGATTATGTGTGGCACGGAGGACGCCATCATCGCCATCGCGATTGGGCTGCGAGTGCTCGCGTTGCGCAACGGAACGATTACCGAGGAAGACGTGAATGAGGACGGCGAATTGGTATTTGAGTTTAAGACGGTGCAGGTCATCAACCCGCCGAGCAACGCCACCGAGCAGAAGCCTGAGGTGCGCATCGCCGACACCCGCCGCACCTTCCGCGTCGGCGACCGCCTTGAGCTTGCCAACAGTGAGTTGTTGGGGCTGAGCATCACCGTAACCGCTTTTTTCCACGACCTCTTCCGCGCCGTTGACGAATACGGCGTGCGCACGGTTGGGGTAGCAGGTGACGGGGGCGCAGCAGGAGCAGCGGGAGCGGGAGCAGCGGGGCAAGTCTGAGGGTAGCTGGGGTGTATCTGATTTGCGGGCACTCCTAAAAAAATCTGCATGTCCGAAAACATCGGGGCTTTTTGTCCCGTAGTGACTGTTGCGTCCCTATCGGACGCGAATCGTGCCGTGTGCCCTCTCGGTCTCTCGGACTTTTGGGATTTTTTAACCAGGCTAAAAAAACTTCTTGACGCATGGTGTCCTAAGCGGCATTTTCTCCCGCACTCCGCTGAGCAGCAGTCTTAGCGGTAAGTAGAGTAGCAAAAATACCATCATCTAAACCGAAGCGAAAACAAACCAATCAAACTCATCACAACATCATGCCCAAACATACAGCCAAAACCAAACAACAGCAACAGCGGCAGCGGCAAGTCCGCCAAGCGGGCCGAGTCCGCCGGATAAAAGCCAGCGGCTCAGTCAGCGTTTTTCATTGCGTGTCCCGAACGGTCAACGGAGAGATTTTCCTCTCCGATGCCGAGAAGGACACCATGCAAAAACAACTCCACCAAATCGCAGACTTCTGCGGCGTCCAAGTCGTGACATACGCTCTCATGGGAAACCATTTCCATGTGCTCGTCAGAGTCCAGCAGCAGGGCGAGGTCGCCG
>JAITPT010000008.1 GCA_031289285.1 Puniceicoccales bacterium | reverse complement strand
CTTCAAGCTCGGCGCGTTGTTCAGGTGTGAGTGCAAGTGTGCGTATGGGTCGTGACATACACGTCAAAAAACATACACCTCGGTTTTTGTCGAGCGATTTAGGAGACACTACACTACGTTGATGAAAAAATACGGTTCCTCGCCGTTTTTAGTGGGACGCGAGTATTGGCAATTGCTAATGCCCCTTATCCTAAAAACGGCGGTTGGAGGGGAAGTATTGCGAGAAGATGTTATGGCAGATGCGCTTGGTGGATTTGTGAAGGCGCACCTGTTGGTGCGTCGAACAAAGCCAACAAGTGCAGATGACATAACAGCTCCCGCAAGACGACCCGACTCAACTGCCGTTTTTTAGGATTATCGAGGTCTCTTGTTTTTTTAGCCCCGCAAGGGCGGAATGTGCATAACCGGGGGTGTAGCGCAGCGGAACCCACGGAAAAGCCACCCCTCACACAAAGCCCTGCAAGGGCGAGATTATCGGATGTCCCGACGACCCAATGGCAAAATCTTTAGTCTGGCAAAATCTTTAGTCTGGTTAATTATTCGGAGAAAGGAGGGGCGGGGCAAGGCGTGGGGGGGGGAACACGAGAGGAAAGTAGGCATCTGCGTTTCAAATGCACGATAAATCATGCACTTACGACACGGACAATATTTTTCCCATTTATTGCGCCCGAATAAAAAGGCAGCCATTTTATTACTTGACTTCGCTGCGGTCGGTGCAACTTTCCCTTGCAGCGCCCACCACGCGCCCTTCACAAAATTGCAACGGGATACACACCAGCAGCATCTGGGAATACAATGGCAAAATCTTTAGTCTGGTTAATTATTCGGAGAGAGGAAGGGGTAGGGGGGGGTGGGGGAAGGGGAGAAGTAAGTATCCGCCTCTCAACTACGCGATAAATCATGCACTTACGACACTGGCAATATGTTGCCCATTTATTGTTTGCGAATTAAAATGCGAATTAAAAGGCAGCCATTTTATTACTTGACTTCGCTGCGGTTCGTGCAACTTTCCCTTGCTAATGCGGGGCTGACTATACTTGAGTTCCCACTCAAAGTAGCGAGGAACCAATGTATTTTGCTGATTACCGATTTCGTTGTCGCACGAAAAGCAAAAAGCCGAGTGCGGCGAGAATCGCGGTATGGTCGGCGACGACGGCGGAAGGCGGGGGGCACGGGCGGAGTCTTGCGCAGGAGGGGGTAATTCGGCACAAGGCGGCGTTTTCGCTTGTGAGCAAAGAACCGCAGAAACAGACGCCCGCGCCGGAGGAGATGGCAGCGGACAGGATGTCGCCGGAGGCGGCGGGCGGGGCGACCGCAGGCACAGACAGAGCAGCAGACACGGACGGAGCGGCGGGTGGCGAGGGCGAGGCTGCGGACACAGACAGACACGGACATGCACGGACAGACACGGACAAACACGGACTAACACGGACCGACACACACGGACAGACACGGACGGGGGCAGTGCTGGGCACACTGGAGGAAGTAGCGGCGGGTGAGGCGGCAAGCGGGGATGGGGTGGTGGCGGCGGGTGCTGGGGCGGCGACGGCAGGTGCTGGGGTGGTGCGGGGGGCAGCGGCGGCGAAGACGGTGGTGGCTACGGTTTCAGAGCCTCGCGCGGGGGCACCGTATTTTCCACAGGTGCCACAATTGCCACTGGCTAAGAGTTTGTCGGCGCGGATGTCGCGGACCTCGGTAGTTCAGCAGACCGCACAGCCAGCAAATGCGCCAGTGCCACCGCCAGAGTTGCCGCCGTTGCCTGCGCCGCCAAAGACGAGTGCGGTGTTGGAGGATGTTTCGTTCGCGGCGGCACCAGAGTTGGCGGGAGCTGGCAAATTGGCACGTGGACATCTTCCGTTGCTTTGGTTGCTGGTGCCGATTGCGGCGGCTTACACGTTTTGTTTTACCACAGATTTTCACTCAACGGTGGTCGGCGCGTTGTTGCTCGCGGCGGGCGGCGGGGGCGCGGTGGTGCTCGCGTGGTTGCGCCCGACGCGCACAGGGCTTTGGGCAGTTTGCCAATGCACGGGGGCGGCAGGGGTGGGGTTGTTGGTGTTCACAGCGAATGTCGCGCCGTTGGTGGATTGGGAGGGACTGCCACCGAGAGAGGCGGAACTTACGTTGCGCTGGCGACAGGTTTTCATCGGCAAGCCCGACGCCAAAACTGTCAGCGGCATTGCGCGTGTTGTCGCCGCGCCGGAGTTGCTGCCGGAACTTGTCGGCACGGACATCTACTGCCAAGTGCGCAAGCCCGCGCCAGAGTTGTTGACCGAGCGCGGAACGGTTTTCACGGCGACGGGTGTGCTCGATACGACTCGACGCGCTTTGGAGCAGCCGGTGTTTGTGCGTAAGGTTGTCAACGGGGCATCAGATGCCCCTGCCCTCGCGCCGTCCGCCGACTTCGACGCGGAGGGGTTTTTGCGTTATTTGGAAAACCGCAGGGCTACGATGTCGCTTGCGCGGGCGCGGCTCGGGGAGGTGGTTTCGCCGCCGCCGAGGTTTTTGTTGTTGGCATCGAGGCAGGGGAAACGGCTTGAGAGCGGGTTGCGGCGCGGGTTGGAAAGCGGTTCGGCGACCTCGGAGTTTGTCGCTGGCATTTTGCCGCAAAGCTGGCGCGGGGCGTGGGAGGCGCGGTGGGCGGAGACGTCGGATTTGTTCGCGGGGATTTTGCTGGGGCGGCGGGTGGCGCGGGACACGCGACAGATTTTTGCGCGGACGGGCGTGACACATTTGTTCTCGGTGAGCGGGCTGCATGTCGGGGTTATCGCGGCGATGTTGTTTTGGGCGGGACGGCGGTTGCGTGCGCCCGCCGCCGCATGGCCAGCGGTGGTTATCGTGGCGACGTTTTTGTTTGTGATGCTCACGGGTTGTTCGCCAGCGGCGTTTCGGGCGTGGTTCATGGTGAGCTGCGTGTTGGCGGCGCGGTTTGCGTCGAGGCGCGGCTCGGCGGGCGCGGGGCTGATTTTTGCGGCGACTGTTGTTTTGCTCTGGGAACCGCTTCTGTGGCTCGACATCGGGTTTCAGCTTTCCTACGGCGTGGTGGGGGCGTTGGTGTTTTACGGTTCGCCGCTGACAGGATGGGTGCTCGCACGGTGGACGCCTTTCGCATACGTGCCACCAAAGTCGCGCTCGGTGTGGCAACGTTTTTTGCTTTGGTTGCAAAAGTGGTTTGTCGCCAGTTTCGCCGTCAGCGCCTCCGCCACGTTGACGAGCGCTCCGCTGATTGTCGCGCACTTCGGGCTGTTTTCCGCTGGCTCGTTGCTCGCCAATCTCGTCATCGTGCCGCTCGCGTTTCCCGTGATTGCGCTCGGTTTTTTGAGTCTGGCGTTGGGGGTGTTTGGCGCAGGCGCACTGGCCGTTCCGCTCAACGCACTGGCGGGCGTCAACCTCGTCGTGCTGGGCGCGATTGCGCATTTTGTGTCGGCCTTGCCCGGCGTGGCGTGGGAGTTTTCCTATCGCGCCGCGTGGCTCGGCTCGGCGGCGGCATTGGCGTTGGCAGCGATGTTTTTGCTCCTGCCGTTTGGCGCGGCGCGTCGCGGGAGTGGCTGGCTGTTTTGGGTGCCGCCCGCGTTTGTGCTGCTGACGTTTTTGGCGGCGAAATGATGGCAGGGCGCTCAAAAGAAAGTCTTGATTTTTTGCGGAAAAATCTTTTTCTGCGCCGCTCTTTCTTCACCAATACCGTCAATAAACAATGAGTGACCTCAACGAAATCACCAAGCTGCTCGGCGAAAAACAGTCCGAGTATTTGCTTAACTTCAAGAACCCGAAGATCTCCAAAGACCTTCTTTTTAAGCCGCACCCGGATTGGGTCTATCGCGCGTTTGCCGATTCAGACCGCAATCCTCGTGTGCTGGGCAACCTGCAACGCCTGTATGGCACAGGGCGCCTGAAAAACACGGGCTACCTTTCCATCTTGCCGGTGGACCAAGGCATCGAGCATTCCGGCGGCGCGTCGTTTGCTAAGAACCGAGTCTTCTTTGACTCCGAAGCCATCGTCGAGCTTGCCCACGAGGCCGGCTGCAACGCGGTGTGTTCCACCTTCGGCGTCCTCGGAAGCGTCGCCCGCAAATGGGCGCACAAAATCCCGTTCATGGTTAAAATTAACCACAACCAGCTTCTGTCCTACCCGAACCAGTTTGACGAGGTTCTCTTCGGCAACGTGAAGCAGGCTTACGACATGGGTGCGGCGGCGATTGGCGCGACCATCTACTTCGGCTCCGCCGAGTCGAACCGCCAGATTCAGGAAGTCTCCAAGGCGTTCGCGCTCGCGCACGAGTTTGGTCTTGCCACGGTCTTGTGGTGCTACCTGCGCAACCCGGAGTTCAACGACAAAACCGGCAAGAAAGACTACCACGTCTCCGCCGACCTCACTGGGCAGGCGAACCATCTCGGCGTCACAATCCAAGCCGACATCATCAAGCAGAAGCTCCCCGAAAACAACGGCGGCTACCTCTACGTGCAGTCGAAAGACAAGAGCTTCGGCAAAACCGATAAGCGTGTCTATAGCGAGCTGACCGAAGGCGAGCACCCGATTGACCTCGCCCGCTACCAAGTGGCGAACTGCTACCTCGGGCGCATCGGGCTTATCAACTCTGGCGGTCCTTCGGGCGACAACGACTTCGCCGAGGCGGTCAAAACGGCAGTCGTCAACAAACGTGCTGGTGGGCAGGGTCTCATCTCGGGGCGCAAGGCGTTCCAGCGTCTTCCTGCCGACGGCGAAATCAGCCGCTCGAAGGTGATTGCCGAGGGCGTGAAGCTCTTGAACGTCATCCAAGACGTGTATCGCGAAAAAGAAATCGGCAGCGCGTAAGGCGCGCCAGCTCGGCAATTTTTCTGCAAAAAAGCAAACGGAGGGGCGGTCGCAAGACCGCCCTTCTGTTTTTTGT
>JAITPT010000279.1 GCA_031289285.1 Puniceicoccales bacterium | reverse complement strand
CCGCCGTTGCGGGTGCCACCACCCTCACCGTCGCCGTCACTGGCGACCCCGCGCCCGCGCTCCAATGGCAGCGCAAACTCGTCGGTAGTAACACTTGGGAAAACCTCGACGGTAAAACTGCTACCACACTCACGCTTTCCAGCCTCACTTACGCCGACAACGGCACCCAATACCGCGCTGTCGCAACCAACGCTGTCGGCACCACCATCAGCACCACCACGACGCTCATCGTCGCCGCGACTGCGCCGAGTTTTACAACGAATTTGGGAGAAACCACCACCGCCACTGGCGGCACCGTCACGCTCACCGTCGCGGTCTCTGGCGACCCGCAACCAACACTTCAATGGCAAGTCTTCGTCGGTCTCGACGACAGCGGCACCGAGGTTTGGGAAGACCTCGACGGCGAAACCACCGACACACTCACGCTTTCCGGTCTCACTTACGCCGACAACGGCACCCGCTTCCGCGTCGTCGCAACCAACGACGGCGGCACCACTGCGAGCACGCCCACCACGCTCGAAGTCGCGGCGATTGCGCCGACCTTCTCAACAGACTTGTCCGCCGAAACCACAGCCACCAATGACGGCACCGTCACGCTCAGCGTCGCGGTTTCGGGCGACCCGTTGCCAGCACTTCAATGGCAAGTGTCCGCCGGTCTCGACGAACAAGGCACTGAGATTTGGGAAGACCTCGACGGCGAAACCACCGACACACTCACGCTTTCCGGTCTCACTTATGCCGACAACGGCACCCGTTTCCGCATTGTCGCAACCAACCCCGACGGCAGCGTCGAAAGTTCAGTTACGACGCTCGTCGGCATTCCCGACAACAGCGACAACAACGGCGACGGCGACGGAAACAACAACGGCGGCAATAACGGTGGAAACAACAACGATAACAACAACGGCAATACCGGTAACAACAATAACGGTGGAAACAACAACAACACCGATAACAACAACAACGACAACGAAGGTGTCACTGTTATTGCCGAGCCGGTTATTACTACTGACCCTGCGGATGCCTACGCGCACGAAGGTGCTACGGTGACGTTCACTGTCGCTGCCACTGGCGTAGAGCTGACCTACGAATGGCTTCACAACGGCACTACCATCGAAGGCGCAACCACCGCCACGCTTACGTTGACACAAGTTTTGCTCGACGACGCTGGTTCTTATCAAGTGCGTGTCACCAACATCAGCGGTTCGGACATTAGCGAACCCGCTACGCTAACTGTCACGGGTTATGACATTTACGGACTCACAACAAAAGGCGCGAAACTTGTTGCTCCGAAGTTCAATAAGAAAGCAAACCCGCTCGCTAAAAAGACAAAACAAACCTTTTTCTGGACAGTTGATTACGACGACGGCTACGGGCCGCAGCCACTCACAAACAAAGGCAAGTATGTCACTAACAGAAACTATACAGCGAAGGCCGACGGACACTATCTTGCTTATTACAACTACACGCCCGTTGGTGCCTCCGAAGCGGTATCTGTTTTGGCGGCAGACTTTGGTTGGGTGCAAGTATTCCCGAAACTAAAGTTCCACAAAACAGAGGGTCTATTTATCACCGAGCGAGTGACCGAAGTTCCGTCTGTAAAGAATGGCGTTGTTATCGCGGACGGCGAGTTTATCGGCCTGACCGCCAAACTTGAAACCGCACCGGAAACGCCTGTTATTTATACATGGTTTGACGGCAAAAATGTCATTCGCACAAGTGCCCCGACTTTCTCGCAAACGGATTATCTACTTTACACCGGACTCACCGCGAAATCAAAAATCTCTGTAACCGTTAAAACGGTCGCCACAGATGGCAAGAAGAAGCCTAAACCGATTTCGTTGGTAAAGAGTAAAACCTTGGCGATAAAAGTAATTCTTCCGCCCGTTGCAGCAATCACAACAAAGGTCGGCGACGACGGTTTTGTGCGTATAGCGGCGGGGAAAACCTTGACGCTAAAAACCAAGGTCACAGGCACTGCGAAGTTCACTTATCAATGGCAATACCGCGTTAATGTTTCGGGCACTTACGCCGAATGGGTGACGCTTGCCGATAGCCCCAAAGGCACCGTAGAAAACGTCGTCAGCGGCGCGGCAAAAGCCACTCTTTCCGTAAAAAGTGCGACCGCTGCCGCCAGCGGCCAGTATAGAGTTATCGTCACCAATGCCGCAGGTCTCTCTTACGCGAGCACCGCCGTCGTGGCAGTGGCGGTGCAGGTGCAGTAGGGAACGACCAAGCAATCAAACGACCGACCGACGGACGGACGGACGGGCCGACCGACGGACGCCGACGGTTCTATGGGGCACTCCTAAAAATAAATTTGGGTTGGTGCATCTTCCGTCCCGTAGGGACGAAATGTCGATAGCACGGGACTTTAGTCCAATGCCGTTCAGGTAGCGTGAAAATACGAGAATAGCCTTTGAAACGGAGGGCGCATCGTAGCGCTGAAGGCGCGGCTTCATAATAGCATACGGCAACGCCGTATGTATCGGTCTCGCCCTGTCTCTGCGGGCTGAAAGCCCGCCTCAACGTGCGGATGGTAGGCGGCGGTGGTGCGAGGGTAGGGTTCAGAACGAAGGTTAAGGCGGGCTTACAGCCCGCTGAGAACCGCCGCCGTTAACCTATGGCTTCGCCATAGGCTATTATGAAGCCGCGCTTTCAGCGCTCCAAGCCACATGCGGTTTCAGAAATTTTCTTCGTATTTTTGGCACTACCTGAACGGTATTGGACTTTAGTTCCGTGAAAATGCCACCCCCGCGCCCGCGTCCCGTAGGGACGCAACAGTCGCGGCGGAAGTGGGTTGCGTCCCAACGGGACGCGACGTGGGGGGGGGCATCACGAATACGGGGTTGAAACCCCGTGCTACCGACATCCCGTCCCTACGGGACGAAAAGCATCGTTGTTTTCGGACATGCAGATTTATTTTTAGGAGTGCCCTATGGTATTTTCTAACCTAAGAACTGCCGTTTTTAGGATTACCTCCACTCGTGTTTGGGGTAACGCCCGCGGAGGTCTTTTTTGACAAGCTCGTAGGAGGTTTTCCAAAAGGCGTCGAGGTCTTGAGTGCGCTGAAAAGTGCGCCGCGCAGGCGACTGAATTTCGATGACTAACGGCACACGCCCACCCGCAATGCGGAAATGCGAGCCGGGGGTGTCGTAGAGGTCTTGCAGACGCGCACCCACGACTGCCTCGCCGTCGCTCGTGTAGTCTATCGCCGCCGTGCGCTGTTTGTAAGGCAGCTCGATGCGCTCCGGCAACATCGCCGCTATGCCCGCCGCTTGCTCGTCGGTGAGCCAGCCGCGAAGCGTCGGCCAGATGTCTTTCGCACGGACTTGGTGCCACGCAGTCGCGCCGAGACAAATCTCCTCGATGAGCATCCGGCGTGCGGCGGCGTCAATCGGCGCGATTTCTAACTCCGGTAAATGTTTGGCCGCGAAGTTCACTTTGTTGACCCACGCCTCGGCTTTGGCGTCCCAGTTTTCGAGTTCGAGCCGCCCCGCAAGCACCTCCTCGGCGAGCAGGCGGCAGGCGGCGTCGGAGCCGAGGTCGTCGCGCTCTTTCACTTCGAGCACGAGGTCGCGGAAACGCCGTTCGCGTCGCGAGAGACAGCGGCGCAGTTGGGCGTCGTAGCGGACGGAGGTTTGCTCGTTGAAGTCGTCGGGAAAAAGTTCGGCGAGCCACTCTTCTTCGACGGCGGCGGCGAGGCTGAGAAAGACGGTCACGTCGCCGCGTGTCTCAAACTCTTCGACCTCGGCGGCGACGAGCAGCGGCGCGTGGCGGACGGCACTTTGGCGGCGTAGCTCGCCTTTGCGCCCGTGGACGAGGGCGCAGCGCAACGTGCCTTTGTCAACACGGGCGGCGAGGTGGTCGGAGAAGCCGATGAGGAGGCATTTGCGGATGGCGTCGGGTGGCGGCGGCGTCGCAGCGGCGTCGGGCGTCGGGTCTGCGCTGGTGCTTTGGGCAATGCGCAGAAATTGGGCGGCGAGGCGGTCGGCCATGCGGGCGGCTTGCGCGTGGATGCCCCAGCGGCGGCAAAATCCGAAGTCGAAGTCTTTTTTCCGCGCCATGCCCAGAAGCGTCAAGCGGTGGGAAAAGTCGGAGTCGGTTTCGCCGAGTAAATCTTCTCGCGCCTCGTTGTCGCGGCGGTCGGTTAGCGGCAGCATGATGTCGCGCCCTTGCGTGAGTGCGGCGATGGCGGCGACGGGGCGTTCGCAGCCCAGCTCGCGGGCGGCGAGCATCATGCGGGCGTAGCGCGGGTGCATGGGGAAGGCCGCCATGCGCCGGCCCATCTCGGTGATGTCGCCAGCGGCGTCGAGTGCGCCGAGGTCGCGCAGCAACACCAGCGCACGGGCGAGCGAGGCTGGCTCGGGTTTTTCAAACCACGGGAATGCGTCGAGGTCGGCGACGCCGCCGGCTTTCAGCGCGAGCAGCGGCTCGGCGAGTTCTACGCGGCGCACCTCTGGCGTCTCGCGGGCGGGGCGGGCCTCGTGGTCGGTTTTGCTCCAGAGGCGCACGCACAGGCCGGGGGCGGTGCGTCCGGCGCGTCCGGCGCGTTGCTCGGCGGAGGCTTGGGAAACGTTTTCGATGAGGAGCGTGTTGATGCCGCGGCGCGGGTCCCAGCGGGCGATACGCGCCAGCCCGCTGTCGAGCACGACGCGCACGCCGTCAATCGTCAGCGAGGTCTCGGCGACATTTGTGGCGACGACGACTTTTCGGATGCCTGCTGGTGGCGGCGCGACGGCGAGGTCTTGGCGTTCTGGCGGGAGTTCGCCGTGGAGCGGTAGCAGTAGGCAATCGCGCCCTTCCGGCGTGGTGCCGATGGCGTCAATGGTTTTCTGGATTTCGTAACTGCCCGGCATGAACACCAGAAAGTCGCCCTCCGGCTCGGCGTGAAACGCTTTGCGAAAATGCGTCGCCGCCAAATCCCAGACGGCCATCCCGCGCAGCCCCGCGCCAGCGTATTCCGTGGCAATCGGGAAAAGCCGCCCCGAGACGCTGAGCAGCTCGCAATCGCCAAGCCATTTGACAAGCGCGTCGGTGTCGAGCGTGGCGGACATGACGACGATGAGCAGGTCGGGGCGCGTCGTCTCTTGCAGGCGGCGGGCGAGCGCGAGGGCGATGTCGGAGTCGAGGTGCCGCTCGTGAAACTCGTCGAACACGAGTGCGCCCACGCCGCGCAGCTGCGGGTCGGCGAGCATCTGGCGCAGCAGCAGCCCTTCGGTGACAAACTTGATGCGCGTCTCGGCGGACTCGGCGCGGTCGAAACGGATTTGGTAACCGACTTCGCCGCCAAGCTCGCAGCCGCGCTCGTGGGCGATACGCGCAGCGAGCATCCGCGTGGCGAGACGGCGGGGTTGCAGGATGATGATTTTTTGGCCGTCGGGGATAGCCCGCCCGTCAAGCAAGATTTGCGGGACTTGCGTGGATTTGCCGGAACCGGTGGGCGCTTGGAGGACGATGCGCCGCGTGTTTGCGCAGGCCGCGAGCAGGGTGTCGCGAGCAGCGAGGACGGGCAGGGCAGCGACGGCGGGCGCGGCGACGGCGGCGAGTGCGGCGACGGCGGCGTCGGTGTTAGCGGGAAAATCGGCGGGCATGAATGGCGTGGCGGTGTGGCGTGGTGTGGCGAGCGGTTGGCGAGCGGGTTGGCGGTGTGGCGTTTTTAACCTTAGTCGTTCTCCAGCTCCTCTGGTTCCGACTCTGGCGCTGGCGCTGTCTCTGGTGTTTCTGGTTCTGGTTCCGGCTCTGCTTCCTCTGGCTCGCGGTCTTCCCACAGCAGACGTTCGCTGCAACCGACGACGTCAAACTTATCTTGGACGCCGTCGCCTGCGCTTGCCTGCGAGAAGAGAGCGCAGTGGTCGGTGCGACGTTCGCAGTATTCCTCGGCCTCGGCGCGCGACATCACGAAGAAGGCGGTTGAGAGTGTGTCGGCGTCGGCGGCGGTGGCGGCTTCGGCTCGCACCAAATCGGAGCGCGTGACGAGCAGGCCGGTGCGCGGGTCAACCAAGTGCGCGGGCTGATTATCTGTGCCGGAGGTGCTCAACGCACGGCGGGTGAGGTAGAGGTAGGGCAGGCGGGTTTCGCCGCCGAAACCGATTTTCCAGCCCGGCTTGAGCAGAGGGGCGTCGAGCGCCAACACGGTGCTTCCGCCCGCGCTCAGGAGCACGCGCGAGAGTTCCCAATCCTCCTCGATGCGCCGCGCCATTTCGTCGAGTGCAAAGCCTTTTCCGATGGCACCGAGGTCGAGCAGACTTCCGGTGGAGACGCATTGGACGAGGCGCGATTCGGGGTCGAGTGCGAACTCTCCGGCGCGGTGGCGTTCCCACGCGGCCTTCCACTCCGGCGTTTGTTCGCAGCCTTCTGGGCGGACGGTTCGCGCCTTCCAGAAGTCAATCAACGCGCCTGCCGACGGGTCGAAGGCGCGGTTGGTTTCTTCGGCGAGTATCGCTGCGGTGTTGAGGCAGGCGAACGATTCGGGGCAGAGTTCCCACGTCTCGCTCGGCTTGAGTGCGTTCACTCGCGAGATGTCGCTCGACGCCTTGAAGCGGCTCAGCAAATCTTCGATGTGCTCAAGCCGTTTGAATGCCTCTTGTGCCGCGCCTGCCGCCTCTTCCGGGTCGGTGTCTTCGGAGTCGAAGAAAATGGTGAAATCTGTGTTCATCGCTTCGCAGCTAAAGCGCAGTGTCTTTTTTTCTTTTTCGGAATCGCTCATGTTCCCCAAAGAAATCGGGAAAAACCCGCCGGACGCAACCGCGAAGCCAGCACGGGCCAGCGAGCGGGCGGCGGGCAGGGGAGGGCACAGTGGCGGGTGGGCGGTGGTTGGCAGAGGTGGGCGGCGGGCATTATAGGACCTATAAGACCTATACGTCCTATAAGTCCTATGCGCCCTATACGTCCTATCGTTGGCAGGTGCCCGTGTTGGGCTTGGGGCTTAGCAGTCTGCGTTACCCTAAGAACTGCCGTTTTTAAGGTTACAGCCCCCAGCGCTTCTCTTGCTCCCTGTGCTCCCTGCGCTCCCAGAAAAACCCAAACAAAACAGCCAACAAACCCGCGAGCGCAAAGATGCCACCGATGGCAGGTGCAAACCACATCGTAACACCCATCTTCCGCTTTAACACCGCCTCGCGGGGGTTGTCGGGGTTCACAAAACAAACGGTTTTCCGTCCGGGCGGATGCTGGCGAACAGCCTCGTATTTGCCTTCTACATCAATGTTGTCCCGCCCCGCCGAAAAATCGTATTTCTCGCTGATGTTTTTATTCCCCGCCCATTCGTATTCATAGCGAATATAAATAGAAAAGGTGGGGTTTGCTTCTGTGCTACCGTCTTTGTATTTGTGCGGTCGAACTTCGCTCTTCAATACAAGACAGGGAGTCTCGACCCAATTTATGCTTCGCTGTTTCTGGAGAAACGGGACTACATACAGAAACAACACTATCGCGACACCCACGCCCAAGAATATAGAGCCGATAATAATTGAGATTTTCTTCTCAGAGAAGCCTGAGACTCTCTTTTCTGACAACGCACTGTGCTTTGCGGGGCTGCTCGTCACATGCACAGGCTTGGGCGGGCTTGCGACACTCTCTCCTGACTGCGCACGGAGCCTCCTATTTACCAAAAACTCGTTTATCGTCCACACGATTTCTGCCCGCTTGCTTGCAAGACTTTCTGTTCTTGGCGGCGCAGGGGAAGGTTTGTCGGCGACAGCTGGCGCGAGAACTTCCTTTTCCTTTCGCAACGAGATGCCAAACGCATACAAAAAGAAAATCACGGGAAGAAGAAAAAACGGGGAAATCACCGCCATCCCCAGCAGTGCCTCTACGGGAAAAACCCGTTCCAGATACGCCTCTTCGGGAGCTTCGGGATTAACGTTGCAGGTCAACTTGTTTCCTTGGGGATAGCGCTCGACAATGGTTTTGGCCTCTGCCCAAGGTAAGTTGTTTGTCGAATACTTCTTGGATTTTATCGCTGTCGCCGTAAATGTTTTCCCCTGAAACGTGTAGGTGTAGTGAACTTCGGCCTTGAAGTTTCCTTGGGAGTCCTCCGCGACTTTGCTGGTAGTGATTTCACAGCCAACTGGTTCCCAGAAACCAGTCTCAAAATAAGTCGCGATGGGGCCGACCACAGCCACCGCCGTGAAAATACTGGGGAGCGCGAGAAGGATTAGCCCAGAGATTAAGAGCACAATCCGCCGAAAGAGCGACAATGTGTCGTAGGCAGAACGTGCGGGAGATGCAGGAGATGCGGGACGTGCGTCTAATTTCTGACGTAGGCGGTCGTAACCAGATGGCGAAGAAAAGTTCATATCGAAAAGTTTGGAAAGGTCGCGAGAGGAAATGCTTTTGCTGTCTCTGGCAAACATTTTTTTGAACCTAAAAACAGTAGTTGGAGGGGAGTATTGCGAGAAGATGTTGCGGCAGATGCCGTTACCCTAAAAACGGCAGTTAATGCGGGCGGTTTTGCACAATCTTTTGGTCGTCTGCGGCTTGCTCTTTCCGCTGAACTGCCGTTTTTAGGTTGAATGGGCAGACGTGCCAGCCTCAAAAGCGGAATTTGGGCCGCGAGCACCGCAAAGACCCCGCGAGTCTCCCCACGCCACTCCTGCCACCCGCCGCTTCCCCTTCTTCTTGGGAACCTCGCCCGCGTTGCCTTGTCCGAGCTGCCCTTTCCTAAACTACATCAAATAACATCTATGTTTTCTTCACGTCTTCCATTGGCTGCCTTTATTGGCGCCGCCGCCCTTGCAGGGGCGGTCTCAACCGCCGTCGCCGACGACTCTAAGCCCGACCCGCGCACAACGCCGAAGCCTCTCCCCGCACAATCCGTGGACGGCTTCACCAAGGACTACAAGCCGACGCCCTTCACCCTCAACCTCGACGGCACACCGACGCAATGGTTGACGGGCGACAAAAACCGCCCCCAACCGCCTCGCGCTCCAAATGCCAAGCTCCAAGCCACACCGCCGCCCGCTGGTGCCGACATCCTCTTCGACGGCACCGAAGCCTCCCGCGACGCCGCATGGAAGCCGCTCCCCGTCCGCCGAGGCAAGCCCACTCCCTGGGTTGTCAAAAAAATCCGCGACGCCGAAGGTGCTCCCGAATACAGTGTGCTCATCGGCACCAACCAAGACGTCCACACCAAGAAAGGTTACGGCGACGCCAAGCTCCACATCGAGTGGCGTGTTCCGCAAAACCGCACGGGTTCCGGTCAATCTGGCACTAACTCCGGCGTGATGTTTGCCGACGGACGTTACGAGATACAAGTTCTCGATTCCTTCAATAACTTCACTTACGCCGACGGCATGGCTGGCTCCATCTACGCCCAGTTTCCGCCGAAGTTCAACGCCTCCCTCCCGCGCGGCGAATGGCAAAGCTACGACATCACTTTCACCGCCCCGCGCTTCGACGCCGAAGGCAACACCACCAAACGCGCCCGTTTCACGGTCGTCTTTAACGGTGTCGTTGTCCAAGACGACCAAGAGTTGGTAGGCGACGGCAGCTACCGCAGTTCCTCGCTCTTTCCCACGAAAGCTCTCAAGGAAAACGCAAAGGCTCGCCACGGGCACCGTTTGCTCTCTCCGCATCCTGTCCGCCTGCCCCTGCGTCTCCAGTTCCACGGCGACCCCATTCAGTTCCGCAACATCTGGATCCAAGACCTCGAAAAATAAACAAACAAACTTCCTGAAAAAAGGGCGGCCCGAAAGGGTCGCCTTTTTTTGGAGGATTATCCTAAAAACGATAGTTCTTGTGCCCCCCATCTCCACGAATAGGTCTTATACGACTTATAGGTCCTATAAGACCTATCCGTCTTATCCGTCCTATAAGACCTATTTCCTATTCCCCTATCGCCCTATTTTTCCATCGCTTTGATTACTGCTTGGTTGGCGGTGCGCACTTTTGCTTCGTCAATTTTGATAACCTTGCGGTCGTAGGTCATCAGGCCGTTGACTTCAGATTCGACATCGGTTGTTTGTGTATAAACTGCGGCGGAAAAACAATCGCGAACGTGCTGTTCTAATTGGCGTGCAAAACCGACATAGCGTTTGGTAAGCCCCGCTTTATCCTCTGAGCCGATATAGCCCCAGCCACTCTTTTGTCCCCAGAGGTGCCCTTGGATAGAGAGGCCAATTCCGCCGTATTCGCCGAGGACGTTGACTGCCTTTTTATCGCGCAGACGTATAATGCGTGGGAACGGATAATCGTGCAAGTCGAAGATGTCGCCGCAGTCGCGATAATTTCCTCCACTGGCGGCATTTACGAGGCGAGAGGGGTCGTATTTTTTTGTCCACGCGCTCACTTGTTGCGTGTCAAATTGCCCCCAACTTTCGTTGAATGGCACCCAGACAACAACGGACGGGTGCGGACGGCACAAATCTATTATCTCTTTCCATTCCTTGTAGAAATTAGCTTTAGACGCCGCGTTGCGATTTACGTCGCGTCCGCCGCCTTTGCGTTTGGGGTCCCAGCTTCCGCCGCCGTCGCCGTTGGGCATATCTTGCCAGACGAGCATTCCCTCTTTATCGCAGTGATAATACCAGCGGGCAGGTTCTACTTTGACGTGTTTGCGAATCATATTAAAACCCCACTCTTTAGTTTTCTTTATGTCGAAAAGAAGAGCCTCATCCGTGGGCGCTGTATAGAGACCGTCTGGCCACCAGCCTTGGTCGAGCGGACCGAAATGGAAGAGGTATTTATTGTTAAGTTGGAAACGTGGGAAACTGCCGTCGCGCTTCATAGAGATTTTGCGAAAGGCGGTGTAAGATTTAACGGTTTCTGTTTTGGTGGTGCCGCCGGAGAGAAGCGTGACTTCGAGGTCGTAGAGAAACGGCGAATCGGGCGACCAGAGTTTTGGGTTGGCGACGTTTAGTGTGATTTTGCCGGAGACGGCACCTTTGGCGGTGGCGACGACTTGGCCTTTATCGAGCAAGCGCACTTCCGCATCGGTGTTTTCCGTTTTCGCGGCGTCAACAAAAACGGCGAGTGTGTTATTATCTATGTCGGACTCGGTGCGAACGCCGCCGATGTGGTTTTCTACGGGCACTGGCTCAAGCCAGACGGTTTGCCAGATGCCGGTGACGGGTGTGTACCAGATGTTGCCGGGATTGGGGACTTGTTTGCCGCGTGGCTGGAAACCGCCTGTGCTATCATAGACGCGCACGACGAGTTTGTTGGCACCGTCTTTTTTTAGGTGCGGCGTGATGTCGAAGGAGAACGGTGTGTAGCCGCCTGTGTGTGTGCCGACGTGGTTGCCGTTGACTTCCACACGCGCTTCCCAATCGACCGCGCCAAAGTTGAGGAGGATTTTTTTGCCAGCCCACGCGGCGGGGACGGTGAACTCGCGATTATACCAGAGGCGGCTGCCTGCGCCGACGCCCTTCTGGACGCCCGAAAGCGAGGACTCGACCGGAAATGGGACGAGGATTTTGCCGTCAAACGCGGCGGGCGCGGCGGCGGCTTGCGGCGTGATTGCGTAATCCCAGAGGCCGTTGAGGTTTTGCCACTGGTCGCGCACGAGGAGCGGGCGCGGGTATTCGGGCAGCGGATTGGTCGGGGAGACTTTTTCTGCCCAAACGGTTTTGATGCGGTCGCCAGCGGGTTTCCAGTCGGCGGCGGGCGCGGCGGGCGTGGCCACTGCTGCGAAAACAAGCGCGGCGGCGAGACCGCGTAAAGAGACGGTTTTCATGTGAGGATGTGTGTGTTGTTGTGTGATGCGAAGCGAAAACGCTTCGGAGTGGGGCGTGTGCGACAGGCGCAAGCGGCGCAGGTTCCCTGCTGTTTTCGTGGAAAAACCCTGTGCCGCTGCGCTCGTTTGTGTTGCCCTTGCGCACCCGCGCAAACCAAACTCACGCCCGATTTATGAAGTGCCTTTTTGTCGAGAAAAAACAAGGTTTCCAAAACGAAGCACAACGCATTTTCCAAGACCTCCAAGAGTCCCTCCTGCTGCCTGAACTCGCCGAGCTGGGCAGCGTCTTGCAGTGCTACGACATCGAAGACCTCGAAGCTCTCGCGTCAGCCCCAACGGGGCGACAGCGCGTCACGCCAACGCCGCCGTCCGCCATCATTCTGCGGAAACGCCCCTCCCGCGAAAACGCCGCCACTTCCAAAAGTCAAAAAAAGTTTGCTTTTTGGAAGTCTGCTTCCAAAACTCACGCCGCACTCGAAAACACTCGAAAACACAAAAACGCCACAAACGCTATGGGACAACTGCCGTCCCCTTTAGTTGCCTCTTTAGTTGCCGAAAAACCACCCGCCAAATGTTTGAAAATCCGCAGGTTGTTCAAACGTGCCTTTAATTTCGCGACAAAATCTACTCAAAACGCTGACCGCCCTCCCGCGCCATCGCCCGTTAGACACGCCGACGTCACGCAAGGGAAGCCGCGTCGCCTTGGGCGTGAATTTTTCCCCTCCCACGAAAAAAGCACTTGCCGAATGTTTGAAAATCCGCAAATAGGCGTCCCATGAGTTCATCTAATCGGGGAGATTTAATCAAAGCACTGCTGGCTCTTCCGCCCGCGTGTCCGCTGGACACGGCGAAATTGCGCGAACACGGGGTTAGCCCGACGCTTGCCTCCAAATACGTCCGAGCGGGCTGGTTGAAGCGCTTGGGGCGTGGCTTTTTTGCACTTCGCGAAAACGAATTGAAGGTTTCGCAAACGCTCGCTCTTCTCGCCCAACGCGCCAACGGAGAAATTCACATTGGCGGGCGAACCGCGCTCGCGTGGCACGGCATCCAACACAATGTCCCGACTCGCGAGAGATACGTCATCTGGGGGCGACGTGCGAACGCCCTGCCCCTGTGGTTCACGCAACGCTTTCCAACGTATTTCTGCGAGCGGCGGCTTTTTGACGACGGCCTTCCGTCAGCATTCGCGATTTCTGTTCTCCCAGAAACACCCGACGGCGCGCCTGTCTCCGAACCCGAACGCGCCCTGCTCGAAATGCTCGACGAAGTTGGCAAGACACAGGGCGTCGAAGAAGCGCGAAACATCTTTGAAAATCTTTATTCGCTCCGGCCTAAAATACTCACGGAACTTCTTGCCCATTGCACACGGATAAAAGTTGTGCGCCTTTGTGTGAACTGGGCACAGGAGTTTAACTTCGCATGGGCATCTAAAATCGGAATACCAGATAGAGGTTCTGCCCGATGGGTTAAAAAACTTTCCGACGGCACCACGCTTTCCATAAAACCATAACACGTTCAAGACGTTCAACACATCTAACTCATTCAGCACATGACCCAAGAATACATCCAACAAACACGCCTGCTTGCGCGAAACATTTCTACAGTGTTTCAAGTTCCTTTTTTTGCGTTAAAAGGGGGCACGGCTATCAATCTTTTTATTCAGAATATGCCACGCATTTCTGTTGATATTGATACGACATTTACAGATAGAACTCTTCCGCGCGAAAACGCACTCGCTGCAATTAAAGAAGAGTTGCGGAACGTCTCCGCCCGACTTCAACGCAACGGTTTTGAAGTTGTTTCGCAAGCAGAATTTTTTTATGACGAGGAAACGAAATTGATTGTTAAGAAAGAACATTCGCGGGTGAAAATTGAAGTGAACCACATTTATCGAGGAACGATACTTCCAGTAAAAAATCTCGAACTCTGTTCCGCCGCGCAAGAATTGTTTAAGACGGAGGCGTCTATCCCGTGTTTAGACGCTTCCGAAATCTATGGTGGGAAGATAATTGCGGCCTTATCGCGTCAACATCCACGCGACTTTTTTGATGTTCGCGGTATGTTTTCAAGCTCTGGACTCACGCCGGAAATAGTTGAATGTGCCGTTTGCATCGTTTGCGGCGACAGAAAACCAATTCACGAAATTCTCTTCCCCAATAACCACGACATAAGCCGTGCGTTTCAGCATGAGTTTTTGGGTATGACCGATGACCCCGTCACCCTCTCCGACCTTCTTGAAACACGCGATCGTTTGCGCGTAGAGATAGAGCAAAAACTGACACCAGCGCACAAAGAGTTTTTGCTGAGTTTTGTATCCTG
>JAITPT010000261.1 GCA_031289285.1 Puniceicoccales bacterium | reverse complement strand
CAGGTCGCAGACTTCTGCGGCGTTCAGGTGCTCACATACGCTCTAATGAGCAATCACTTTCACGTGCTCGTGCGCGTGCCCAAACAGGAGAACATCTCCGACGAGGAACTGCTGCGACGTTACCGCGTCCTGCACCCGCAGCCGACGCCACACGTGCTCGCACGGCTCATCGTCATGGAGGCGGCCTTCAAAGCAGGCGGCGATGTCGCCGAGGCGGAACGCCAAAAGCTGCTGCGCCGCATGGGCAACCTATCGGCGTTCATGAAGCTCTTCAAGCAACGCTTCTCCATCTGGTATAACAAAAACCATGCTCGCCAAGGGACACTCTGGTCGGAGCGTTTCACGAGTGTCATCGTCGAGGGCAACCACCATTTTGCTTCGCTCGCGGTTGCATCGTATATTGACCTGAACCCTGTCCGTGCTGGTCTGACGCAAGACCCGAAAGACTACCGCTGGTGCGGCTATGCCGAGGCGGTGAGCACAGGTGGAGCGATTGTGCAAGGGCTGCGCCGTGCGCTGGGCATTGTCGGCGAGAACCGCTCTGACGCGGAGATGCTGGCGGCTTACCGCGTCGCGCTGTTTAGCAAAGGCGCAGCGATGAAACGCGGCGACAGCAAAGCAGCGCGTCTCTCCACGGAGGCTGCGCAAGCGGTTGCGGAGTCTGGTGGTGTGCTACCGTTGCCAGAGCGTTTGTGGGAACAATTTCGCTGGCTCACGAAGGGTGCTGTGATAGGGAGCAAGGAATTTGTCGAAGCGCACCTGCAACAATATCGCGAGAAGACGGGTAATCGTCTTCGGAGCGGCATCCGTCCTTCGACAGAGCGAGACAGCGAAGGGTTGAGCGATTTGTATTCGTTGCGCGGCATGGCAACAGAGTGAGACATGTGCGATACCACAACGAAGTAACAATCCAACGACGCCAGCACCAGACTCGCCATTCCAACGACATAACCAGAGTCAAACAAAAAAGGGTCTGTCCCTTTTTGAAAGTAGTCCAAAGTAGATTGTTCCCCTCCCTCTGCCCGTCATCGCGGAATGCAGTGGTGAAACGACAGAGTTGTTGTGCCGCCGAGGCAACGACGCGGCGAAGCACGCGATGGTAAGTGCTATGATGCAGAATGCGGAGAGATGTCAAATGAAAAAGTGTCTGTCCCTTTTTGATTCTGTCCCTTTTGTTGCTCTTCTTGTTGCTTTGTTGCGCTTGCGACGGCGGAGATAAAGGAGATAGGCAAGGAGAATACTGTCAATAAAGTGCCAGTCACTTTTTTACTTGCTTCTCACAAGGAAAAGACGGGACACGCCCAACGCCCGATGCCCAACACCCAATCTCGCCTCTGTCGGCACTATCTTCGACATGGTTCCCACTCAAAATAGCGGGGAACTCATTTCCCGCTGCCGCTGTCTAATCGCCCCTCTTCCTGTGAACCTTTTCCCGCTCGCCATGACCATCCAGCGACTCCCTGTTTTCACCGCCGCCGCGACTCTCGCTGCCGCCACTTTCTCAGTCTTTGCGCCCGCCACTCCGGCGTTCGCCCAGAGTGCGCCCGTCTTCGCCACGCCGCAGGCCACGAACGCCTCCGCGCCCGAAGCCTACTCGCCCTCGCCCGCCGAGAAGGCCGCTTGGGACAAACTCATCGCACGGGGCGTTGAGAAAATCGTCTTCGTCAAACGCTTCACCTACAATGGCAATCACTACTACACCGAGTTTCTCAACTCGCGCTGGATGCCCGGCGGAAACCTCTGCCTGCTCGATTTGAAAGCTGCCACCGTCACCGCACTCGTCCCGTCTCTCACGGGCGGTGTCTTCGGCGCGTTCGATGTTTCCTACGACGCCAAGCGCATCGTCTTCGCTTACAAAGCCGCCAAAGACGTCGGATACCGCCTCTACGAAGTCAACGCCGACGGCACCGGCCTGCGCAGCGTCACCGTCGCGCCCGCCGACGAAGCAGCCATCGTCGCACGTTACAAAATCGCTGGTTACCACCACGGCACCGAAGACCTCGACCCCTGTTACCTGCCCGACGGCGGCATCGCTTTCATTTCTACGCGCTGCCATTTCGGGATACTTTGCGACGCCCCCGACATCTTCCCCACCACCGTGCTCTACCGCATTGACGCCGATGGCAAAAATCTCCGCAAGCTCTCCAACAGTTCTGTCTCAGAGAACTCTCCCGTCGTGCTGGCCGACGGGCGCATCCTCTACACGCGCTGGGAATACGTGGACAAGGGCGCCGTCTCTGTCAAATGCCTCTGGGCGATGAACCCAGACGGCAGCAATTCCGTCGAAATCTACGGCAACGATGTTGCCTTCCCGACCACCATGATTTTTGCCCGCCCGATCCCCGACTCGCGCAACGAGTTTGTCTTCACCGGCACACCCCATTGCCCGCAGAACTGCGTTGGCACCGTTGTCCGCATAGACACCACCAAAGACATTCGCACCCGCGAACCGATGACTTACATCACCCCCGAAGTGGATATCCGCGAGGAAAGGGGTTTCGATTTTCTCAAGCCGGGTTGGGAAGGTTTCGATTTTCTCAAAAATCCCGCCGACCCCGATAGCGGCTGGCAGCGCGACCGCACTGGTAAAAGCGGACGCCTCTTCCGCGAGACTTACCCGCTCTCTCGCTCCGAGTTTCTCGTCTCGCACAAGCCCGCTGGTCTTGTCTGGAGCGACCCCAAAGGCTACCAGCTTAGCCTGCTCAACGATTCCGGCGTCGCCACCCCGCTCTACAACGCCAAAGACATTTCCGCCTTTCGCCCCATCCCGCTTTTGCCCCGCAAGACGCCCCCCGTGTTGTCCGCTGGGCGCGATGAGGCACTTGCTGCCAAAAATCTCGCCGAGTGCATCGTCACCGATGTTTATCGAGGCATGGTCGGTGTCGCCCCCGGCTCAATTAAATACCTGCGCGTCCTCGAACAAATTCCCCGTCCGTGGGGTGCCCGCCGCGTCTATTCTGGCGACGAATACGACCAGCAACACGCCGTCATCACCAAAGACACCCACCTCGGTCTCAAAGTCCAACACGGCCTCGTGACGGTCGAGGCCGACGGCTCCGCCCGCTTCGTCGTTCCTGCCGAGCGCAACATTTTTCTTCAGGCGCTCGACGCCAATTACCGCGCCGTGCAAACCGAGCGCACCTACGTCAACTACATGCCCGGCGAAGTGCGCAGCTGTGTCGGTTGCCACGAGAGCACCGCCCAATCTCCCAGCGGCACTAACCGCGCCACCCCTCTCGCCATCAAACGCAAAGCGGAAGTCCCCTTTGCCCAACCCGGCGAAAAAGAAGCCTTCCGTACACTCAGCTACGCTCGCGATGTGCAGCCTGTCTGGGACAAACACTGTGTTTCCTGCCACAACAGCGAAAGAAAGTTGGGCAAGCTCAATTTGTCGGGGAAACAGACTGCGCTCTTCAACGAATCTTACGAAGAGCTTGTCCCCGAACGCCGCAAGGGACGTGGCAATTACGACAAAAAACTGCTCGGCCCTGTCATTGGCGAAAACCACCCAAAAACTGGCAACATCCACTATCTCCCTGCGAAGAGTCTCGGCTCTCATGCCTCTATTCTTGCCGCCATGCTTTCTCCTGACATTCAGCTTGCCGACCCCGTTGCCCAAAAACGCGCCGCATCTCTCGCCCAAAGGCACAAACGCATCAAATTGACGCAGGAGGAGCTTCTCCGTGTCACGAATTGGATAGACACCAACGCCCAGTATTACGGCACCTATTTTGGACGCCGTAACAGCAAGCGTTACCGCAACCATCCCGACTATCGCACCGAATACGACGCCCTGACCGCCCTCTCTCCCGAAGCCCCCGTCTCGGTGCGAAATACCTCGGTAAAAAACGTTGCGGCAAAATAATAATCCTAAAAACGGTAGTTGATTCGGGTCGTTTTGCCAGAACACGTTGTGACAGACGTGCTTCGTGGATTTGTGAAGGCGCATTCCCCTCCGCTTTGAAAGCGGTGTCGTCGGGTGTAGAGAAATGCTCCGCGCCCTCTGCCACCATGCTCATAAGGGTAAAAGGTGTTTCTCGCACCAAAACGCACAAAAAGGGACAGACACTTTTTCGTTTGACACTCCAAAACGGCGATTGTTTTTGCCCGCACCCACGCTTGGCACAACACTGCTGCCGCGCCTTCGTTCCTTTACGTCGCACATCCGGTTACTGCGGGTTCCCTCGCGTGGACACAAAAAGGGACAGACACTTTGTCATTTGACACTCTAAGGCGGCAGTTGTTTTTGCCCGCGCCCACGCTTGGCACAACACTGCTGCCGCCCCTTCGTTTCTTTACGTCGCGCATCCGGTTACTGCGGGTTCCCTCGCATGGGCACAAAAAGGGACAGACACTTTTTCGTTTAGGGGCCTGCGGTGATGTAGCTTTGGGGCGCGAGGGGTGCGCGAGGCGGATTTCGGCAGCGGCGTTGGCGAGGGAGTAGAGGGCAGACGTGGTGGTGGGCGTGTTGGACATGGTGGACGTGGTGTGTGATGCGGACGTGGTGAGTGGTGGTGAGTGGTGTAGTTGATGTCTGGCATGTTTATAGTTGAAGTCTGTAGTTCGGTGTGTTGTGGTGGCGCAGTTATGACAAACGAAGAAAAACTTTTCTACTCGGTGTGTTGCTTTGACTTTTTTTGTGTGGGCGTCGTGCCGTTCGCGATTGGGATTTACATTTATTTCGCCAGCTACCCTTAGATGCTGGCGATGTAGCGTTCGGCGGTGGCGATTAGTTTGGCGGCGAGGGCGGCTTGTGACGGGAGGGCACGGGGGGCGCGGGGTCGGCGACACAAAAAAGGGACAGACCCTTTTTCATTTGACACTCTAAGATGGCGATTGTTTTTGCCCGCGCTCACGCTTGGCACAATACTGCTGAATGCCCCCTCGGGGCTGTCCCTCGGAAGCATCGGAAGCACTCAGAAGCAGACTTGGCAGTCTGCGTTACGACTGCAAGTCCCCGTGCGCTACGTTACGACCACTGCCGCCGTGCCCGCTACGTTAGCAGGGAGCCGATTTGGAAACAGGCGACGGCGGCGACCCATGCAAGCGTGGTCATAAAGACAAAGGACGCGGCGGCCCAACGCCAGCCAGCTTCTTTTGCAATGACGGAAAGCGTGGCACCACACTGCGAACACAGGGCGAAAAAGAGCATGATGCCAAACACCACAGGCAAGGTGAAAATGGGCTTGCCGACGTTCACGCCGTCCGCCCACACAGATTTGGCGAGCGAAGTTTTTAAGTCGGCGTCGTCCGCCTCGACCTCGCCGCCAAGACTGTAAGTGATGCCCAGCGTAGAGACGATGACCTCGCGCGCCGGAAAACTCGCAAGGATACCAATTGTGATTTTCCAGTCAAAACCCGCCGGCGCAAAAATCGGCTGGGCAAACTTGCCGAAACGCCCGAGGTAACTGTTGCCAATGTGCGCAGCCTCCGTGCGGTGCTTCAGCGCGTCAGCCTCCGCCTTGGCAGCGTCGTCCGCGTCGTCCGCGGGTGCCTCCGCAGCGGCGGCGCCTTCGACTGCCACGGGAGCCGTTGCCGCCGTCGCCACTGCCGCCGGCGTTTTACCCGCCTCTTGCGCTTGCTCGGCGGCAAACTCTTTTTTCACCTGTTCTTCCACTGCGTCGTCGTGCGGGAAATAGAGCAGCGCCCAGACGATGACGGTGATTGCAAAAATGATGGTGCCGGCGCGTTTCACGAACTCGAAGCCGCTCTGCCAGACGCGCCAGAGCACGTCGTGCGGCTTGGGCATCTCGTAGCGCGGCAGCTCGAGCAGGAAGGGCTGGGGGCGCGTTTTCAGGACAAAGCGCGTGAGCACCCATGCCGCCGGAACAGCGACCGCGAGGCCAGCCAGATACATCGCGAGCATCGCCAGACCGCCGTAAAATTCGCCGCAGAGGGGCGTCACGAAGGCGGCGATCATCAGCGTATAGACGGGCAAACGTGCCGAGCAGCTCATGAAGGGCACGAGAAAAATCGTCGCCAGCCGCGCCTTGGGGTCTTCGATGGTGCGCGTGGCGAGGACGCCCGGGACGGCGCAGGCGTAGCCCGAGAGCATGGGCACAAAACATTTTCCGTTGAGACCGCACCACGCGAACAGCTTGTCCATGAGAAACGCGGCGCGCGCCATGTAGCCGCTGTCTTCGAGCAGCGCGATGAAGAAGAAGAGAATTAGGATTTGCGGCAGAAACACGAGGAACGCACCGACGCCTGCGATGATGCCGTCGGTGGCGAGGCTTTGGAGGACGGGCGAGCCTTCGAGCGCGCCGCCCGCCGCATCTTTCAACCAGTCAACACCCGCCCCTATCCAGTCCTGCGGGATGCTCGCCAGTGAGAACACGGCGAGAAACACGACGACCATTAACGCAAAAAATATGAGTGCGCCGAAGACGCGATGGAGCAACACGCGGTCTATGCTGCGCGTGAGGGCGGTGACGCCCGGGTCGTCCGTCACGGCGTCTTTGAGCACCGAGGCGATGCGCTCGTAGTGGAGCACGGACTCGGCGGCGAGCGGGTTGTAACCGCCGCGGCGGACAAGCTCGCGGGCGGCGCGGATGAGCCGCTGGATGGTCTCGGCGGGGCACGGCACGTGGTCGAGCACGGGCGTGGCGGTGTCGAAGAGCAGCCGTTGCAACTCGGCACCGGAGAGCGGGCAAGGCTGACCGACCTTCGCAGAGGTTTCCCGTGCGAGACCGTCGTCCAAGATTTGCAACGCCTCCGCCACGCAGGGTTTCCACGTGAGCGGTTCCATGCGCGGTTTTTCCAAAATGAGTTTCGCGATGCCGTCGCGCACGTCGTCGAGAGCACCGCCGCGCCGCGCCGAGACGAGGGCGACAGGGATGCCGCCGAGCCGCCGCGAGAGCAGCGCGGCGTCTATGCGGATGCCGCGTTTCTCGACGATGTCGGCGTGGTTGAGCACGAGCATCAGCGGGATGCCAAGCTCGGCGGCTTGCAACACGAGGAAGAGGTGGCGGCGCAGGTTGGTGGCGTCGGCGACGCACACAAGCGCGTCGGGAATGGGTGTGCCCGGGAGACGTCCGCAGAGCGCGTCTATCACGATGCGCTCGTCGAGCGAGGCGGCGGCGAGGCTGTAGAGACCGGGCAAATCGAGCAGCTCGACGCGCCCCACGCCAGAGATTTTTAGCGAGCCAGAGGTCTTCGAGATAGTCACGCCCGGGTAGTTGCCGATGCGTTGGCGCAAGCCCGTGAGCGCGTTAAAAATCGTGGATTTGCCGGTGTTGGGGTTGCCGAGGATGGCGACCAGCGGCGGACGTTCCGGTGTGTTCTTCATAGCGCGGCAGCTGGCGGGGTTTTAGCAGCAGGAGCAGAGACGGCGGGAGAGGCGGCGGCGGCACCGGTGCTGGCGGGTGTTTCGAGTAGTTCTACCTCGACGGAAAACGCCTCGGCGCGACGCAAGCTCACACACTGGTTTTGGAAAAAGACCGCGATGGGGTCGCCCAGCGGCGCAGACGCCGAAAACTCGAGCACCGCGCCCGGCATGAGACCAAACGCGAGGAGCCGCTGGTCAACAGGGCGCTCCGTGCGGAGGCGGGTAACGCGGGCACGTTGCCCGTTGGAAAGTTGCGGAAGTGGAATAGAGCGCATTGGCGAAAGTTAAGGAAAAAGCCGCCCCTACATGCGAGTCGGCAGCAAAAGCGCAACCTCAGATTTGCAAACAAGTCTCGATTGCAAGTGCCGCGTTTCCTGCGCGCACGGCGCGACGGGTGTATTTTGCGGATGTATTTTTAGCCTTCCGCTTTTGAGACCGGAGAAACATTGTGCCGCGTATGAGCCGCCGTTCCAAACGCCGACGCCGCGCATTTCAGCGTGCGCAAACTTCCCGCGAGGAGCGCAATCGGCTGCAACGCGAAAAGCTCGGCATCACCGACGAGACCCGCGAGCCGTTGCCCTCCGAGGGCATCGCGCCCACGTCGCGCGACACCGAGGACGCGCCGGAACACGACCCCTCCGAAATCGGGCGCGCGCCGGGCGAGTTGCCCGCCGCAAGCCCGTTTGAAAGCGAAGGGCCGACGCGCTTCCGCCTCATCTGGTATAACCGCAACCGCTACGAAACACGCGAGTTCTCCGACCCCAGCGGCCTCTCCTCGTTTTTGCGCGACGACCGCTCCGAAAACACTGGCGTCGTCTGGGTGCAAATGATGGGCCTCACCGACCCCGACATCGTCCACCTCGTCGGCGGCATGTTTCGCATCCCCATGCTCGCGCAAGAAGACATCCTCTCCATTTGGTCGCGCCCGAAGTTCGACGAATACGGCGAAAGCGAGGAAAACGGCGCGGGGAAAGAAGAGGAAATCATCCTCGCCGTCGCCAACGCCGTCCACCTCCGCCTCGGCGACGCCGTGTTGCCAAAAAACAACGACGGCGACGGCGATGGCGAGGAGTCGCTCGAAAACGTGCCCCTCGATGACGCCGCCGTCGCGCCAAACGCCGCCGCGTCGGACAACAACACCAGCGACGACGATGACGACGGCAGCGACCCGCGTGGGCAGCAAATCTCTATCTTGGCAGGCCCCAACTTCGTCATCTCTTTCCACGAAAACCGCGACCTGATTTTTGAGGCCGTTGAACGGCGTATCATTGAGAATACAAAACGTGCACGGTTCTGGCGTCCCGGCTTTCTCTTCTACGCGCTCTTCGACACGCTTGTTGACCGAATGCTCTACCTCACCGAGGAAATCGAGGACGCCATTGACGACCTCGAGGACAAAATCCTCCCCAAGGAGCCGGACATCAACGTCGAGACGGTTTATGCGCTCAAACGGTTTGTCGTGCGCTTGCGTCGGCTTGTCTCGCCGCTGGGAAAAATCGTCTCTTCTATACGTGCCTGCGACAACCACCTCTTCGACGATTTTCCCGAAATGTATATCAGCGACTTAAACGACCACGTCTTGCGCGTCGGTGACCGTGTGGAGCACGCACGGGCGATTTTGCAAGATTTGCAGGATTACCACCACACCTTGCAAGAACGCAAAACCAACGACATCATCCGAGTCCTCACTGTGATGAGTTCGATTTTCATTCCGCTAACCTTTGTCGTCGGCCTCTACGGGATGAACTTCAAGTTTATGCCCGAACTCGAATCTCCCTACGGTTATCCCGTTTGTCTCGGCCTAATGGCAACATTCGCAGGCGGCATCTTTCTGTTATTCAAACGCAAAAAGTGGATATAAATCCAAAGGAGAAAACCGCAGATAACGCAGGTAGGCCAAATAACGCAGATAGGGCAGACAGGGCGCAGGTGATTTGGACGTGTGCGGGGTGTGCGAAGCCGTGCGGAGTGTGCGGTATGTTTGTTTTTGCGTGAGTAGAAAACGAGAAACTGTGTGTCGCGTCCCGCGTTCCGTGCCGAATGTCCTTTTGCGGTCAAGCGGATATATTAGCCTGGTTAAATTTTCGAGAACGAAGAGGGGGACCGCAGATAACGCAGGTAGGGCGCAGATGATTTGGACGTGTGC
>JAITPT010000218.1 GCA_031289285.1 Puniceicoccales bacterium | reverse complement strand
ACCATCCTCGTCCACGCGACTATTCCGGCGGCGGCGACAGCGGCGGCGGCGTTGGCTACGGCTGCTATCGAGCAGACGGTTGACGTCGGGCTGACAGACGCAGCGGCAGACGAGGCGCAGCACTCGGTCGCTACGACAGCGAAGGTCGCCGTGGCGATACGGCAGGGGGAGGCGACGCGGTTTGCGTTTAAGATTAGCAAGGCGGGGGAGGTCGCCGAGGTCGCGGGGAAAGATGTTGGCGGGTGGGAAATCCGCAGCTCGGCGGGCGGAGCACGGGTGCTGGAGATTTTCGCAAAGAAGGCCGTTCGCGCCGGGGAGACGTTTCGGGCGAGCGTCCGGTTTTCTGGAACGCTCGGCGAGGGAGCGGCGGCGGGAGTAGTGCCGTTGTTGCAAGGGAGCGCGGATGTCGCGGCGGCTGGCGGCGCGGCGGCAGCGAAAGCCAAGGGGAGAGATGCGCTGGTGGTCGTGGCGCAAGAGGGGGCAGTTTGCGTGAATGTGCCAGCTGGGCTGGCAGCACAGATACAGGCCGAGGGGCTGTTGCGCGTGGAGGGAGCGGGCACGGGCGGCACTGCTGCCACGGACACGGACAAACACGGACGCACACGGACTGACACGGACACACACGGACAGACACGAACGAGCGGGAACGCCGCCGCCACCGCCGTCGCCGCCGCCGCCGCTGCTGCCAACCGCACTGCTGCCAACCGCACTGCTGCCAGCGCCAAGCGCACCGCGAACCCTGCTGCCGCTACGCACCGCTTCGTTTTCGACGCGGCGGGCGCGAAGTTGCCCGGGCTACGGGTGGGCGTGGTGCGCAAGGTGGCTGCGCTCGAAAACTTCCGCCTCACGGGCGAGTTAGACCGCTCTGGCGAACGACTCACATTCACGTTGGAGGCCATCGCAAAAGTCCGCGCCTCAGGAACAGTGCTTACCGTTTTGCGCGGTGATGTCGCACTCGTCTCCGCCAGCGGAAACACTACCGCCACTTCCGCCACCACCGCCACTACCGCCACCACCACCGCCACCACGCCTGCTTACACGGTCGCGCTTGGCGGCGACGGCTATGTGCTGCGCTTCGCGAAGGCGGGTGCGCATCCGGTGCGCTTGCAGTTTGTCGCGAAACTTAACCGCTCCGAAGATACCACGGCTGCTGCGTTTGCGGTCGGCGGGGTCGCTGTCGCGCCGTTTGTGCTGCGGGGTTTTTCTGAAGACGCACAATTTGTCGTCGGGAGCGGAATGCCGCCTGTTGGAAGTGCCGTCAGCGACAGCCAGCGAGACGCCAGCGCTCCCGCCGCCAAGGTCTTCTCTGGGCATCTTTCGCCGCGTGGCGTTTTGGATATTGCTTGGCGTAAAACAAAAACCGCCGACACCGATGCGCGGCTCTTTTTCTCAACCGAGGAAACCACGGAAATCACTGTCCGCCCGGGATTGTTGCAGCAATCGGCGCGGTTCCGCTACCAAGTCTTGCAGGGAAAACTCGAGACGCTGCGTTTCGCACTCGAAGGCCCGGGCGAGATACTGCGCGTCACTGGCGAGGACGTGCTCTCGTGGAAAGTCGAAGACGCCGCACCCGCCGCCACCACTCCCACTCCCGCCACTCCCGCCCCCGCCCCCCGCACGCTCGCCGTCCGTCTCGCCCAGCCCAAATCTGGCACTTACGACCTCTTCATCGAGACCCGTGCGCCGCTGGGCGATTTCCCGGTCGCGACTAAGCCGCTCTCGATTGCGCCGCTCGACGGCGTCCGCCACGGCGGCTTTGTCCGCGTCGTCAACGAAGGTGCGGTTCGCCTTGAAACGACGCCTCGTGCGGGCCTCACGCAAGTTGTGCCGTCGCTCTTTCCGGCGCAGTGGTCTTCGCGCCGCACGCTCCCGGAAAACACCCAGCGCTTCGTCTATCGCGTCGCCAGTGCGCAGACGACGCTCGACATCCGTGCCGACAACATCCTCCCCGAAACCAACGTCTCCGCGCTCGCCCTCTACCGCGTCACCGAGAGCGACTTTCTCGTGGACGCCGAAGTCGAGTTAGACGTGCGCGAGGCACCGCTGCGCGAGTTCGTCATCGGTGTCCCCGTCGGCTACACCGTCAGCCAGACGGCGCAGCTCGACGAGTGGGGGCACACGCTCGGCCCCGCCACCGCGTCCGCCAGCACTCGCGAAATG
This sequence comes from Puniceicoccales bacterium, assembly GCA_031289285.1. Taxonomy (GTDB): domain Bacteria; phylum Verrucomicrobiota; class Verrucomicrobiia; order Opitutales; family UBA953; genus CALNBE01. Next base: position 10,763 of record JAITPT010000218.1, on the reverse strand, counting down.
CGCGTCACCTTCGCCCGCCCGTTGCAAGGGCGCGGCGTCATCAAGTTTCGCCTCGAGCAATCTCGCCCCACCTTCGCCGCGCCCGCTGCCGCGCCCAAAGACACCGCCGCCGTCTGGCAACTCCCGCCCCTCGCCTTCCCCGGCGCGAAGTCCGTCCGCGGCCACGTCGGCGTCGCTGCCGCTGCTGGCCTGCGCGTGACGCCGCTCCGTGCGGGCGACCTCGCCGAGATTGCGCCCGCGTTTTTCCCGCGTCGCGAAGACGGCTTGCAACAGGCCTACCGCCTCCGCGCTCCGGCGTGGTCGGCGTCGTTTCGCGTCGAGAAACTCGACCTCGCCGTCCAGACCGACGCGCTCCACCTCTTCGCCGTCCGCGAGGGCATGATAGCCGCCAGCACCACGGTTAACTACGTCATCACCGGTGCGCCGCTGGGCGAGTTCGCCTTCGCTGCGCCCGCTGCCGCTCGCAACCTCGAGTTTGCGGGCAAAGACATCCGCGCTTGGAAACGCGACGGCGGCACCGTCACCGTCGCGCTCCACAAGCCCGTCTCCGGCGTCTTCACGCTACTGGGCGCATACGATTTGCCGCTCGACCCGCGTGGCGGCGTCGCCGACCTCTCCGGCCTGCGCCCGCTGCGCACGCAGAGCGAGACCGGCGCGATACTCGTCACCAGCAACCTCCAATTTGACGTGCGCCCCGAAGCCGTCTCGCCCGCGCTCCTGCCCGTCGAGCCGGGCGAAATCCCGCCTGAGCACCGCATGATGGCGGACGCGCCGCTGCTCGCCGCCTACCAATACGCCGCTCGCCCCTTCGACCTGCGCCTCGCTCTCGCGCCGCGCCCGCAGAGCCGCACGCTCAACCAAGTCGCCGACTTCGCCTCGCTCGCCACGCACATCTCCCGCGACAATCAGGTCGTCACCCAAGCGCGTTACCTCGTCAAAAGCCACGGCCACCCGCACCTGCGCGTCGTCGCGCCGCCCGGCCTCACGCTCTGGGAGGCGCGTGTTGACAAAGCCGCCGTGCTCCCCGTCACCGACAAATCTGCCACGCTCATCCCCCTGCCCTCGCGCCCCGACGCCAACACGCTCCTCGATGTTGACCTGCGTTTCGCCGGTGCCGCCGCGCCCGCTGCCAGTGCGCAAATCCGCCTCGACGCCCCGCGCCTCGATGCGCCAGTCGTCAACACACATTGGAAAATCACAACCGACAAAGGCGACCTCCTGCGCCTCAACGGCGGCAACCTCGCGCCTCACCCCAACAACGCCCTACACCAACCGCCCGCGAGCAGCGCGTTTTTGTCGGGCGGCACCGCGAGCAATTTTCTCGGCCTGCTCGGCTTCAGTGCCGCCGTCGCGTTCTCCGCCGCGCTCCTCTTTTTCTTTGCTCGGAAACTCCGCCGCGAGGGCTTCCGCAAAACTGCATACGTCCCAGCGGCGACCGCCGTGGCGACCATTCTCGCCGCATTCTTCATCTGCATCTTCTCCCTAAACGAACGCTGGGCTGCCGCCGACTACCGCTCCGCTGACGTCGCCGAGACGCCGACGACTCTCGTCTTTACAGCGCCATTTCACGAAGGCGCGGGCGCGAGTGCGGCCACCGCCGCAGCCACCGCCGCGAAAGACACCGGACACGGGACACAAGACGCCGCAGCCATCGCCGCGCCCGCCGCGCCCGCCGCTCCCCCTGCCCTCCCTGCCCACCACCTCGTGCTCCTGCGCGACACCACTGGCGGCGGCGGCTTCTTCGCCATCGTCGGGCACCTCCTCTTTCTTGCGGTTGGCGTCGCGGCGATTGTCCGCGCTCTCCGGCGCAAATCTCCGGCGCTCCGTGCCCTCGCGTGGGCGTGGTTTGGCGCGGGCATCGTCGCCGGCCCCGCGACACACTACGGCTGGTTCTCGCTGCTCTTCGCGCTCTTCTTCGTTTTGGAAATCCTCGTCCCCGGCATACGCGGCCTGCGGGCGACACCCATCGGAAACGCCGCTGGCACCGGCCCCGCCGCCGCCGCCCTCGCCCTCTTCGCCACTGCCGCCACCGCTGCCCCCGCCTTCGCCACCCCGCGCCCTGCCGACTTCCTCTCCCAAGAAATCCACGTTGGCCGCGCCGCCACCTCTGCCGACGCCACCATCCGCTTCAGCGGCAACACCGGCGACCGCTTCGACCTCCTCGCCGAGCCAGCCGTCCTCGTCGGCACCGCCCTGCCCCTCCCGCCGAAAACCCTCAAGACCTCCCCCACCGAGTTTGACGACGCGCACATCAACGGACGCTTAGAATTACCCGCTGGCGTCCGCTTAGAAAAGACCACCCGCGAAGGCCGCGCCGTCACGCAACTCGTCCTCGAAAAACCCCTCACCGCGACACTCGCCTTCCGCTACCAGTTACCCGTTACGCTCGCGCACCAGACCCTGCGCCTGCCGACAAGCGTCGCGACCATTGACACCGCCAACGTGCGCGTCGCCACTGGCGAACTACTCCTAACCTCCGCAACCGCCGTCCTCCTCAGCGCCACCGATGCGTCCACACGCCAAGTCGCAAACGTCGGACGCACCTCCGCCGCCTACTTCTCCTTCCTCCCGCAAGCCGAGCGCACCGTCCGCTGGGCACCCAAAACCCGCGACCGCAGCAAAGAGCCACTCGTCTTCTACGCCGAGACCGCAGACTTCTACGTCCCCTCCTCCGGCGTGCTCGACGGGCGGCACGTCCTAAAAATCCGCCCTGCCCAAGGTCTCCTCTCCGAAGTCAGCATCCTCGTCCCCGCCGGCCTCACCGTCGCCGACGTCAACGGCACCGGCGTCAGCCGCTGGCGCTTCGACCCCGCCGCGCGCCGCCTCCACGTGCGCATCGAGCCAGCCAACGCCACCCTCACCACCCTCGGCATCGGCACCCAGCGCGGCGTCGGCGCCTTGCCCCAGCCCCTCGCGTTCGCCCCGCTCACCGTCGAAGCCGCCGCTGGCCAACTCGGCATGGTCGCCCTCGGCAGCGGCGACGACATCCAACTCTCCGCCGTCAAAGCCACGCAAATGCTCGCCGTCTCCAACGCCGACTTCGAGCTTGGCGCCACCGACACCGGCCTGCCCGCCGACACCAAAATCCGCCGCGCCTTCCGTTACAACGGCACCGGCGCGACCCTCGCTGCCACCGTCGAAGCCGTCGAACCGGAAGTCCGCGCCGACGCCACCCAGCAAGTCTCCCTCGGCGAAGACCGCACCGTCCTCAACGCCCTGTGGAACGTTGACATCACCCGCGCTGGCGTCTTCCGCCTCAGTTTCGACCTCCCCGAAAACCTCGAAGTCGAGTCCATCTCCGGCCCCTCCCTAAGCCACTGGACGGAGACCGCCGCCACCGCCGCCGCCCCGCGCCGCGTCGTCCTCCACCTACGCGGACGCACACTCGGACGCCAACACTACTCCCTCGCCCTCGCTGGCGCGGGCATCGCTGGCAAAAAGAAATGGGACGCCCCCCGCCTCGTCCTCCGCGAGGCCTCGCGCCAGACCGGCACCCTCACCCTCGTCCCCGAAGAAGGCGTCCGCCTGCACGTCGCCACGCGGCGCGGCGCGGCGCAATACGACCCGGGCACCCAAGTGCGCCTCCCCAAAAGTGCCCTCGCCTTCCGCCTTCCCCAGCGCGATTGGCACCTCGCCTTCGACATCGAGTCCCTCGCCCCGTGGATACAGACCTCGCACCTCCAAGACATCACCATCCGCGACGGCCAACTCCGCGCCATCGCCAACTTTGAATACACCATCGAAAACGCCGCCACCAAGACCCTCCGCGTCCGCCTCCCCGCCGCCGCCACCAGCGTCCGCTTCAGCGGCCCACTCGTCGCAGACGCCGTTAAAACAAACGACACCGCCACCGCCGCCGCCGCCACCGCCGCGAACACCCCGCCGCTCGACATCTGGGAAGTCCGCCTCGTCCGCCGCGCCCTTGGCAAAACCACCCTCCGCGCCACCTACCAACTCCCGCTCGACACCGCCGCCCTCGCCAACATCGCTGGCATCTCCGCCGCCGACGCCGGCCTCCAACACGGCTGGCTCGCCCTCCGTGCCTCTGGCCGCCTCGAGTTAAAACTCCCCCCGCTCCCCGCTGCCCTCGCCGCCTCCGATTGGCAAGCCATCCCCGCCACCCTCCGCCGCGGCCTCGCCGAACCATCCGCCGTCTTGCGCACCGTTGAGAACCGCTTCGCCCTCCCCGTCGCCGTCGCTGCCCACGACCCCGCCCGCCTCCTCGCCATCCGCGTCGAAAAAGCCGAGCTATTCACCATACTCTCCGACGGACGCCGTATGCTCACCCGCGTCCTCCTCACCGCCCGCCCCGACGGCAAAGGCCTCCTGCGCGTCACCCTCCCTGCCGACGCCACCTACTGGCACGGCTTCGTCAACGACGAGCCAATCCGCGCTGCCCTCGACGCCGGCACCCTCCTCCTCCCCGTCTCCCCCAACCCCGAAACTGGCAAACCCGCGACCGTCGAGTTTTACTACGCCGCGCCCACCACTGGTGGCATCCTCGACCACAAACTCACTGGCCCGCGCTTTGACGTCCCGCTGGAAAACATCTCGTGGCGCGTCCGTCTCCCCGACGGCCAAATCTTAGCGAAACAAGAAAGCACCCTCCGCCACGTCCCGAATGCCCCTGCGCCCACGGGCCGTTACGGCGTCGCCCTTGGCACCGTTGAGCAATACCTCGCTGCCAACGCCAGCCGCCAAACCAGCAAACACGAACAAGCCCGCAACATGATAACCCTTGGCAACCGCTTAAAAACCAATGACCAATGGCAAGCCGTCCAAGCCCTAACCAACGCTGCCAACCTCTCCAAAGGCGACGCTGCCCTAAACGAAGACGCCCGTGTGCAATTAAAAGTCCTCCGCCAAGAGCAAATCGAAGTCGGCATGAACCGCTGGCGCCAAAGCAACCGCCGAAACCTCGGCCCCGCCCAAACCGACGGCAACGATGGCTCCTTCCAAGGAAACGCCGCCCCCATCCAAGGCACCGCCGCCCCCATCCAAACCACCGCCGCCGACTCCATCGGCAATCTCGCCCTGTCCACAGCGTCCACTCCGTCCACGGCGTCCACCTCGTCCACGGTGTCTGCCCAGTCTGCCTACACCCAAGGCGAGCTTGTTGCCCAGCGCCGCCAAAACACAGCCGAGGAAAACGAAGTTTCTCGCAAAATGGCGGAGCGTTTCCTGACTCAGCAAACCTCTATCGCGGGCACCTTAGACTCCATCCGCACGCTCCTTCCTGCGCAGGGTCGTTCCCTCTTATTTGAGCGCACCCTCCAAGTCTCCTCCAGCACCGACCTCTCCCTAAACCTCTCCCTCGCCCCCGCCACCGGCGACGGCGGCGGCGGTAGCAGCAGCGGTAGCGGTGCCCGCCTCTGGCTCCTCGCCTTGGCAATACTCGGCGTCTTCTTGCTCGCCCTCTTCCTCCCGAAACTCGCGAAGCGGTAGGGGCGCGAGCAAGCGGCGGGCGGGGGCACGGACACACGGACGCACACGGACAAACACGGACACACACGGACGGGGGCGAGCAAGCGAGGTGCGGGCGAGAGTCGGCGCAAGGGCGCGTAGGTGCGGGCGCGGGGCGCGAGGGCAGCGGCTTGCCATGTGCTACTCGCTTTGCCGGTGTCCGTGTGTGTCTGTGTGCGTCCGTGTGTGTCCGTGTGTCCGTGCCCCCGCCCGCCGCTCACATCCTCACCAAAAAGTGCCCGAGGCGCGGGTCGCCCAAGAGCGCACGCATCGCATCAAGGCTGATGCCATAAACATGAAACTCCTGCTTCGCGCCTTTTGCGGTGACCGTCACCCGCAACGCGCCGCGCTGCGGCAACACCTTTATCGTGTGTCCCGCAGAGCCGACGTTCGCAGCAATCACACCACGCGACACACGCCCACACGCCTCCATCAGCGACACAAATAGCTTCGCCGCGTCTATGACCGATGTGTGCGTTCCCGCCCGCCCTTTTGCCATTGTCGTTTCCCTGTGTGTTAAGCGGTGTGCGGTGTGCGGCGCAGCTTAGCGCACACCAAAGAGGGCGGTGCCGACCCTGATAATTGTAGCACCCGCCGCGATGGCCGATTCGAGGTCGCCGCTCATGCCCATCGAGAGCTGCGGCAACGCCAGCCCCGTGCGCTCCGCAAGCGTGTCGCGCCAGCCACGCAACGTGTCGAAGGCGCGACGTGCGACGGCGGGGTCGGCGTCGAGCGCGGGAATGGTCATCAGCCCCTCGATGCGCAGCGCGGGGCAAGCGGCGGCGGTCTCGGCGAGACGCAGGAGCGCGTCGAAGTCGGCGACACCAGCTTTCGCGCTGTCGTGCCCAGCGTTGGCTTGCAAAAGGACGGGCAGCGTTTTGCCGATTTCCACGCAGCTGCGCCCCAGCTTCTCGGCGAGTTCCGGCGAGTCCAGCGATTGGACGCGGTCAAAGGTGGCAGCCGCGAGTTTGGCTTTGTTCGACTGCAAATGGCCGATGAGTTCCCAGCGCAACGCAGCGGGCGCGAGTGGACGTTTGGCAGCGGCCTCTTGGGCGCGGTTCTCGCCGACCGCGCCGTAGCCCGCCTCAAACGCGAGCGCGGCTGCCTCGGCAGGATGCGTCTTTGTCACCGGCAGCAAGAGGACGGAGCGCGGGTCGCGTCCGGCGTCTGCGCAGGCAGCACCGATGCGGGCGCGGACGGCAGCGAGGTTGGCGTGAAATTGTTCGCGAGTGAGCATGAGAAAAATTTGTTCGCAGAGACGGCGCGGCGGCGTGGCGGTGGCGGTGTTATTCGACAAACTTTGCGAACACACGTTTGCCGGCCTGAACGATGTCGCCAGCTTTGACGGCTACAAAGATGTCGCTGACGCGCTCGTTGTTGATGCGCACTGCGCCTTGCTCGGCGAGACGGCGTATTTTTTTTTTGCTGGGCAAGAGCGCGGTCGCCGCGAGTGCGTCAACGAGCGTCACGTTTGCCGCGCCGCTGCCGATTTTTGCCAGCGAAAACTCCGGCGTATCGTCGCGTGTCTCGCGACGCGAAAACACTTTTTCAAACTGCTCGCGTTCGCGCACGCCCGCCTCTGCGCCGTGGAAGCGCGACGTGAGCGCAGCGGCGAGTTGCTTCTTCGCCTCCATCGGGTGGAGCGTTTGCAAGGCGGCTATCTCGGCGTCGCTCTTCTCCAAGAGCAGGCTGTAATAGACGCGCATCGTCGCGTCGGGCACCGACATCACGCGCCCGAACATGTCTTTGGCCGCGTGGTTGAAGGCGATGTAGTTGCCAAGGCTCTTCGACATTTTCCGCTCGCCGTCGAGACCGACGAGCAGGGGCATGGCGAGCACGCCTTGCTCGGGCTGGCCGGCATCTTTTTGAAGCTGGCGACCGACGAGCATGTTGAAAATCTGGTCGCTGCCGCCCAGCTCGATGTCCGATTGCAGCATCACCGAATCGTGCCCTTGCAGGAGCGGGTAGAGAAACTCGACGAGAGAAATCGGCGTCTTGCCTGCGTAGCGTTTCGCGAAGTCGTCGCGCTCCAACATGCGCGCAACCGTCATCTGGCGGCTCAACGAGAGGGCGTCGAGAAACGACATTTTTCCAAACCATTCGCTGTTGCGGCGGACTTCAGTTTTTTGCGGGTCGAGGATTTTGTGCGCCTGCTCGAGGTAGGTGGCGGCGTTCGCGGCTATCTCGTCTTCCGTCAAAATGGGACGCGCCGCAGAGCGCCCCGAGGGGTCGCCGATGCGTGTCGTGAAGTCGCCGATGACGAGGACGGCTTGGTGCCCGAGGTCTTGGAATTGGCGAAGTTTGTTGAGCACCACCATGTGCCCGAAGGTGAGGTCGGGCCGAGTGGGGTCCACGCCGAGTTTGACGCGCAGGCGCTTGCCCGCACGGAGGCGTTCGACGATTTCGGCTTCGCCGTGAAAAACCTCGGCGCGGGTCTTGAGCAGTGCGATTTGGGCTTCTGGTGTCATGCCGCCAAGGAAACCAACTCGCCCGTAGATGGGAAAGATGAATTGCGGGCGGGGGGCAAAAAATCAGACTCCGCCGCGTGAACTACACGGAGACGACACGGCTGCTGTTTAACATGCGCAGCCAAGGGGCGAAGTTCGGTATCGGGCGGATGCGTTTGCTGGCGGCGGCACTGGGAAACCCTGAGCGGCGTGTCCCCGCAATCCACATCGCGGGCAGCAACGGCAAGGGTTCGGTCGCGGCGATGTTGGAGCAGATTTTGCGCGACGCTGGTTTGCGCACGGGTCTTTACACGTCGCCGCACCTCGTCCGTCTCGGCGAGCGTGTGCAGGTGAATCGTGTCCCGCTGAGCGATGCGGCGGTTTGCGACTACGCGGCGGAGCTGCTCCCCATCGCTGCGCGTCTCGGCGACGCCGACCCTGCTGACCGCCCGTCGTTTTTTGAGTTTATGACGGCGGTGGCGTTTCTCGAGTTTTGGCGGCGGCGGGTAGATGTCGCGATTGTGGAGACGGGTCTGGGTGGGCGTCTCGATGCCACCAACATTCTCGTGCCTGTGGTGAGTGTCATTACATCAATCAGTCTCGAGCACACGGAGTATTTGGGCAGCACCTTGGAGGAGGTCGCCGCCGAAAAGGGCGGCATCATCAAACCGCAAACCCCCGTCGCCTTGGGCTTGCTCCCCCCCCCGCCGAAGCCGTCTTGCGGCGCATCGCCCGCGAGCAAAGCACCGCAGGCAGCGTAGCCGCAGTAGGCAGCGTGGCCGTAGCAGGCACCGTAGCCACCGCAGCTGCCGTAGCAGGCAGCGTAGCCACCGCGGGCAGCGTAGCCGTAGCAGCAGGCACCGTAGCAGGCAGCGTAGCCACTGCGGGCAGCGTAGCCGTAGCAGGCACCGTAGCCGTAGCAGGCAGCGCAGCCGTAGCCGTAGCAGCCGTAGCTGCAGGCACCGTATCGCTGTCTGCCAAGTCTGCTCCCGCCCAGTCCACACCGTCCACCATGTCCACGCCGTCCACGTTGTCCACTCAGTCCACACCGTCCACTCCCGCTTGCGTCCCCGAGTGTGCCGCCCCTGTCTTTTGTGTCCGCGAGCGTTTTAGCGCGGCGGGTGCCTTCCCGCCCACCAATCTCGCTGGTGCCCACCAACACGCCAACGCTGCCCTCGCCCTACTTGCGGCGGAGCTTTTTGCCCAGGCGCAAGGTCGCGACCTACCTCTTGCTGCTGCCCGTGCTTCTCTCTTGCGTGTCGAATGGCCGGCGCGCTGGCAAATCTTCCCTCTCTCGCGCCAACGCCGCCTCATCATTGACGCTGCGCACAACGCTGAATGTGCTGCTGCTGTCGAGCCGTTGGTCGCGCAAATTGCCCGTGACACCGGACGTCCGCCGCTGGTTATCACGGGTGTGCTTGGTCCCGAACGTGCTCGCCCCTTGTTAGCGATGTTAGTGCGACACGCCCGTCGTTTCCATCTTGTCCGTCCCGAGCAAGACCGCGCCTGCGACTTCTCGGTTCTGGAGTCTTGTTTCCCCAAAAACCTCCCTCCAAAAACCCCCCCCAAAAAAAACGTTTCCCCGAAAAACGCTTCCCCTGAGAACACCTCCTTTGAAAACACTCCTTTTGAAAATGTCCCCCCGAAAAACGTTCCCCCTGAAAACACCTCTCCAAAAAACGTTTTCCCCGAAAACGTCCTCCCAAAAAACGTTTTCCTCGAAAACGTCTCCCCCGTGAACATCCCCTCTGAAAGCGTTTCCCTGAAAAACGTTCCCCCTGAAAACATCTCTCCAAAAAACGTTTTCCCCGAAAACGTCTCCCCCGTGAGCATCCCTTCTGAAAGCGCTCCCCCAAAAAACGTTTTCCTCGAAAACGTCCCTCCCGAAAATGCCTTTCCCGAAAACATCCTCCCGAAAAACGTTCCCCCTAAGAACGTCCTCCCAAAAAACGTTTTCCCCGAAAACGTCTCCCTCGAGAACCTTCCCTTTGAGATTACCCGTGACACCGTAGAAGCCTTATTTCCTGCCCTTGGTGAATGTCGCCTTGGCGACATTGGTGACACCATCCTTGTCCTTGGTTCTGTCTATCTTGCTGGCGAGGTGCTCGCGCGTTTCCGCAGTGGCACCCTCCCCGAAACGGCCCTGCAAGATAAGTTACCCTAAGAACGGCAGTTCAGCGGGAAGGGTTTGCGCAAGATTTTGAGGCGGATGCGGTTTGCGATTTCCCGACGCGCACCTTGCGGTGCGTGGAGCGGAAAGGGCAAGCCGCAGACGGCCAAAAGATTGCGCAAAACCGCCCGCATTAACTGCCGTTTTTAGGTTTAAGCAAGGCACGTCCGTATTGGGCACGGGTTTTTCCCGACTGTTCTTCTTCCACAATCATTTGCCCGACACAGTAGTAAGTCACGCTCATGGTGACATCAACGAGGCGGGCGGCGTGGTGCCGGGCGCGTTCAAGCAGAGTGGCGACTTTTTCAAAAAATGGCGCGTTCTCGCCGAAGACGGCGGCAGGGGCGGCGGGTGCAGCAGGAGCGGCGGGTGCCGAGTTGGCAGCGGTTAGGGCGTTCATTGGGATTGGACGTGAGTTAACGAGAGGCGCGAAGGGCGTCAAGCGATGTTATTGAAGACGAATTCCGGTTTAGCGATTGTTCGGATGATTTTCATGAGACGTGCAAATTGACAAAACTTCGGGAAAAGTCAAGTTTTGTCGATTTCGGAGTGGGCGACGGGCGGTGGACGACGGGCGGCGGGCAAATGTCCCCGGCGCAATTGCCTTTTACCCGACGACGGCGCGGTTGCGTTTGTGGATTAGGGAGAGGAAAACGGGGGCGCCGAAGAGGGCGGTCAGGATG
>JAITPT010000209.1 GCA_031289285.1 Puniceicoccales bacterium | reverse complement strand
TGCAGATTTTTTCACTTTTGTCCCGCTCCACTCCACTCCACTCCGCCTCGCCCTGCCCCTCGCTCGCCCTGCACTTCCCGACCTCACCGACTCGTCGCGCTCCTACTTTTTCTGTGTTTTTTCTGTGCCTTGGCGGTGCCTCCGCCATTGTGAACAAGCCTGTGGACAACCTGCGAATAACCCTGTGGGCAAACTGTGAACGGGCTGTGAATAGGCTGTGAACAACTCGTGAAAATTTTCTGCTTCCCCCAAAGCCAAAAATTCGTTTCTCAACAGCCCGCTTCGGAACGTTCCCTGCCTGCGACCACCTCCAATTCTCGCCCCACAGGTCACCCCGATTTTGTCCCTCCATTCACAAAACAAGCCAACCATCCGATTTCGCCAGTCAACATGCCAGTTTCCCTTTTCAAATCCGCATCCGCCGCGCCCGCTTCATCCGCGTCCGCCGCAGCCGCAGCCATGTCCGCCATGTCCGCCGCGCCACAGGTCGGTGCCCATCTCGCCACGTCCGCCGCCGTCGCCGCCGCCGAGTCTCGCAACCCGCGCATCGCCGCGCCGACACAGCCGCAGCTGCCGCAGCCGCCTCCTCCACGCCGCCCGCCGCCTCCGCGCCATACGTCTGTCGCCTACATCCGCAAACGCGATGGGCGCACCGAGATTTTTCACATCGAAAAAATCATCAACGCCATCCGTGCTGCTGTTTTTTCCTCTGGCTTGCACGAGCCGGCGCTTGCCGACAACGCTGGCCTGCGTGTCGCCGAGAAGCTCCGTGCCGAGTTTCGCGGCGAGACGCCCTCCGTCGAGGAGGTCCAAGACACGGTGGAAAAAGTCCTCGTCGAGATGAACCGCTTCGAGGTCGCCAAGGCCTACATCCTCTATCGGCAGGAGCGCAGCCGCATCCGCGAGTCCCAGTCGCGCCTCATCAAAACGCTTGGCAGCCTCGTCTCTGTCTCTGCCGAAGCCTTCGACCTCAAACGCGAAAACGCCAACGTGGACGGCGACACGGCGATGGGCACGATGCTCAAGTTTGGCTCTGAAAGCTCCAAGGAGTTTTCGCGCACCGTCCTGCTCAACCCCGCCCACATCGCCGCCCACGACGCGGGCGACATCCACATCCACGACCTCGACTTCCTGCCTATGGGCACGCTGACCTGCTGCCAGATTGATGTCGCCGAGCTTTTTGAAACGGGCTTTGGCACGGGCCACGGCTCCATCCGCCCGCCCAACAGCATCGCCAGTTACGCCGCGCTCGCCGCCATCGTTCTTCAGTCCAATCAAAACGAGCAGCACGGCGGCCAGAGCATCCCCAACTTCGACTACGCGATGGCTGCTGGTGTGCGCAAAACGCACCGCACCGCTTTCCTGCAAAACCTCGTCAAGTGGCTCAAGTTTGACGGCCTCTCGCCTGACAAAAGTGCGCTCGAAGCCGCGCTCGCCGCGTGGGAGTCCGCTGCGCCCGAGACGCACCACGCTGCCTACCCGCACCCCGCGCTCCCTGAGACCCTCCGCTCCCTCGTGCTCGCTCTCGCCCCGCTCGCGCCCCGCCTCTCCACGGACACCCTCAACACCCTTTTTGAAATCGCCGCCGAGGACACCGTCCGCGCCACCGAGCAAGCGATGGAGGGCTTCATTCACAACCTAAACACCATGCACTCGCGCGCTGGTGCGCAGGTGCCCTTCACCTCTGTCAACTTCGGCACCGACACCACCGCCGAAGGCCGCCTCGTCAGCACCTCCGTCTTGAAGGCCGTCTGGAACGGCATGGGGAGCGGCGAAACGCCCATCTTTCCCATCACCATTTTCAAGGTCAAAGAAGGCGTCAACTACGATGAAGGCGACCCCAACTACGACCTCTTCAAAGAGGCCATGCGCGTCTCCGCTAAACGCCTTTTTCCAAACTTCGTTTTCTTGGACGCCCCCTTCAACCTCCAATACTACCGCCCGGGCGATTACCGCAGCGAAGTCGCCACGATGGGTTGCCGCACCCGCGTCTTCTCCTCCGTCTTCCCCGAGAGCGACGGGCGCATCACCTCTCGCGGCAACCTCTCCTTCACCACCATTAACCTCCCCGCCATCGCCCTCAAACACGGCATCGCGCTGGGCGAACGCGACGCCGCCGACATGGACGGCTTCTGGCAAGAGCTTGACGAAAAAATCTCCCTCGTCGCTGCCCAGCTTCTCGAGCGCTACGAAATTCAAGCTGCCAAGACCCCGCGCAATTTCCCCTTCCTCATGGGGCAGGGCATCTGGATGGGGAGTAAAAATCTCCGTCCCGACACCCCCCTGCGCGAAATCATCAAACACGGCACACTCTCCTTCGGCTTCATCGGCCTCGCTGAAACCCTCGTCGCCCTCACAGGCCAACACCACGGCGAAAGCCCTCGCGCCCAGATGCTCGGCTTCGAAATCGTCTCCCGTATGCGCAAACGCGCTGACGAACTTGCCCGCCGCCACAACCTCAACTTCTCACTCCTCGCCACGCCCGCCGAGGGCATCTCTGGGCGCTTCACCACCATAGACCGCCGCCGCTTCGGCACCATCGCAGGCGTCACCGACCGCGAATACTACACCAACTCCTTCCACGTCCCCGTGTATTACTCGCTCGGCGCGTTTGAAAAAATCGAAGTCGAAGCACCCTACCACTCCCTCTGCAACGCCGGCCACATCACCTATATCGAAATGGACGGCTCCCCGCTCGATAACCTCCCCGCCTTCGAGACGCTCATCCGCAAAATGAAAGAAAGCGGCATCGGCTACGGCAGCATCAACCACCCCGTTGACCGCGACCCCGTGTGCGGCCACACCGGCATCATCCACGACGTTTGCCCCAAATGCGGACGCCGCGAAGACGACGGCGTCCCCTTCGAGCGCATCCGCCGCATCACCGGTTACCTCGTCGGCGACCTCCACCGCTGGAACAACGCCAAACGCGGCGAAGAGCGCGACCGCGTAAAACACAAACACTAACAAGACGCCTACCCAGACGCCTTTTTTCCGCCCACCCTTTTTCCGCCGTGACCATCCGCCTCGCCGCGCCGCTGCAGAGGGACAGCATCGTTGACGGCGACGGCCTGCGCACCGTCCTCTGGACGCAGGGCTGTCTCCTCAAATGTCTGGGTTGCCACAACCCGCGCACGCACGCCCTCGACGGCGGTTTTGAGCGCGATGTCGAGCTGGTCAAAATGGAGCTACGCCAACACCGCCGTCAGCGCGGCCTAACGCTCTCCGGCGGCGAACCGTTTTTGCAAATAGCTGCCTGTGCCGACATCGCCCGCTACGCCCGCCGCCAACTCTCGTGGGACATCTGGTGCTACACTGGTTTCACGCACGAGCAATTGTTGGCGGACACCTGCTTCGCCCCGCTACTGGCGGAAATAGATGTGTTGGTTGACGGCCCCTTCATCTTAGCGGAGCGCGACCCCCGTCTCCCCTTTCGCGGCTCCCGCAACCAACGCATCCTCCGACTGCGTTAAAAAAAGCTGCCACACTCCACACCGTCCACTTCGTCCACCCAGTCCACCTCGTCCACACCGTCCACTCCGTCCACCTCGTCCACACCGTCCACCTCGTCCACTCCGTCCACCCGCGCACCACGACTACCGCTCCCAGTCTCAAAGCCCCAAGACATCTTCCATGCCATAAACACCCGGGCTTTTCCCGATGGCCCATTGCGCCGCGCGCAAGGCACCGTTCGCAAAAATGGCGCGGTTCGACGCCTTATGCACAAGCTCAACCCGCTCGCCCTCGCCCGCAAAAATCACCGTGTGGTCGCCGACTACATCACCGCCGCGCAAGGCGTGGACTCCGATTTCGTTTTGCGGACGTTCGCCCGTGAGGCCGCGCCGCCCGTGGCGTTCCGACTCCGGCGGCAAACCACGCGCCGTCCGCAAGATTTGCAGGAGCTTTTCGGCAGTGCCGCTCGGCGCATCTTTTTTGTGCCGGTGGTGCATCTCCACCAACTCGATTTGGTAACTCGCGTCGAGGGCTGTCGCGGCGACTTTTGCCAAGTGGTTTAGCAACGTGACGCCGACAGAATAGTTGCCCGCCCAGACCACCGGAATTTTCCCCGCGACAGCAGCGAGAATGCCCTCGCGCTCGGCGTCGGTGTGGCCAGTGGTGCCGATGACGAGCGGTTTGCCGTGCGCGGCGCACACACGCGCCAACGGCAACGTGGCAGTGTGGTGGCTGAAATCAATTGCGACGTCGGCGGGCGCGATGCCGCGCTCTGGGTCGTCCCCTGCGTCGAAGGCGGCTGCGATGCCCACCCCCGCCTCTGCGGCGGCAGCGACAATCGCCCCGCCCATGCGCCCTTTGGCTCCGTTTAGCAAAATCGAAATTGGCATAAAGCGCGGGGAGATTTCACATCCCCGCCCCCGCGTCAATAACTACAAAAAAACCGACAAAAAGAAGAAACACCGTATCGCCGATTTTCGGTTTTTCAGGGTTTAGGTTTTGACAGATGCGCGAAAGACTTTGCGCCAGAGTTTGCGGGCAAAGAAAAAGACGGCGACGCAAAGGAGGAGCACCCAGATGTCGGGGGCAGGAGCGCGGAGTTCGTTCACCTCAAGGTTGTCATTTCTTGCGAGAGTTTGGCGTTGTCTCGAATCGAGCATTTTCCACTGGGCATTATTTTCAACAACGATGTAGGCACCTGCGGAAGTCATCACACCGCTGTCGCGGCTGATACGCAAAATGTCGCGGCGCAAATCGCCCGCCGCCGGGGCTTCCTCGTAGCGGCGTTGCAAACGCCACGCCGCCGCGCCTTGCGCCCAACGCGAAGTGGCAGGCAAACGCACTTCCGGCAGGGCAGCAGCAGCGACGGCAGCGACAGCGTTTTTAGTAAAGAAAGCGGGGAATTGCCCATTGGCATCGAAGAGGTTTCCGACGGCAGCATCGCCTGTAAAGATACACAAGCCCGCATCAACAACAGGGAGCCAGCGGGTCTCTTCGCCAATGCGAAGTGGGACAAAATCAGTTTGCGGATTCATCATTCCGGCGATGTCCAGCATGGGCAATTCGTTTCGCAGAGCGGCGCGGGTTTCGGAGTTCGGTGAGCCAACGTCGCTCGCAAATCTGCCGGAGGCGTTTCGATTGTTCACCACGACGAAAACAGGGGCGCGCCACGTCGCTGGGTCAGACTCGTTAAAACGCAACGCATAGTAGCGCGAGGCGCGGCGCAATGCGTCGTTTATATTGAAACCTCCGTATTCGGCGGGATGGTATTTGGCAAATATATCGTCGAACGCAGCAGCAGTTATCTCAGCACTTTGTCCACCAACGGACACTGGCAATGTGAATGTTTTATAATTGGAAAAAATGATTGTGCCGACGGACGATAATTCTCGCGAGGCAAGCCGTTTTAATTTATCGCGAAAACTCGGCACCGCCCAATTTTGTCCTTTGCTACAATCTACGATAAGGCAGGTTTCGCTGCGAAGTTCGTGAGCGGCAGCAGACGGCAAGCCGTTGGTAGCGACCACACCAGCAGCGGTTGCAAGCATTGGCCTAACAGGAGCCGCACCGTCGAAATGCACGGTGCGGTCACCGATTTTCACCGAGTCAGCGAGACCCGTTGGAAAGAGAAAAGAAATTTCTACTTCGCGACCTTGGCCCGCATCAACAGGGAAGACGCTAAGGCGCAAAGAACCGTCGGCCTCATAACGCAAAAAAGCGGGGTCTTGGGATACCGCTGTAATTCTGCGATAAACCCACTCGGCGGCTTTACGCTCAATGATTTTTCCGTCTTCCCATTTGCCGTCGATTTTTAGTTTTAGCCCGCTCACCCATACACCCGGCGGCAGCGTGATAGGAGTGTTGTATTCGGAGCCAACTCCTCTGTTTGAGAAGGCACGAACTTTCAGGCAAACCCGCGCCTCGGTTTCGAGTTCGGAGACTCTTTGCACTGTCACTGTGGTGCCCACCAATTCAGAGTCGGGTGGTCGTGGTGACCAACGGCGATCCACACTTCCCATGCTCCTTCCCCTTACCCTGCTTCTGCTCCTGCTAATCTCAGAGAGGGCTTCCCATGCAGATGCACCGCCTTGTTCTTTTCGTTCTTCTTTTTTAACATCTTCCTTCCCGACAAACGCACTCCACAATTCTGCGAATTTTCCATCTGACAACATCAGATTGTTGAAAACACGCCAGTTATACCAGTTGTCAAGATAGGGAATTTGCGCACCATCCCTGAAGGACTCAGCGTTGCGCAAAATGCGCCGCGCTTTTTGCGGAGAGACTGGTGCTGACGAGTCAACAGAGTAATCGCGCAAACCGCCACTGAACAATGTGCGAAGTGCGTAACGGTCGTATTCCGCGTTGGCAATAAAACCGAGCGGCAGTGCGGCGGCAGCAAGCGCGGCAAATGCGAAACCCTTTCTGCGGGAACCTTTCCACTCCGCAACGTCTTGCCGCAACGCCAAGAAATGGAGGATAAAAAGCAACGTGGGAGAGAGGATTAAGAAGCCCACACCTATGCAAAGGATTGCCAAGATCGAAAACGGCGCGAAGGGCAGAAATACGACAAAGAAATATAGCGAGAACGGAAACAACGCCCAACGCAACGCAAGCGTGATCAAGGCGAGAATGCGAACGACGGACGAAGACACGGAAGCAGGAGCGACAGTGAGAGTTACGCCGACGGTTTCGGAACTTATCTTCTTGCGACACAGAAAAATCGGCGCGAGCAGTGCGAAGGCATTCAGAACAACGAGCACGTAGAACCACGGGTTTTGATAATCGGCGGGAAAGGGAAGTTTTTCGTTCAACAGTAACCCTCCTATCGGTAATACAAATGCCACAATGAAAATGCAGATACTGTGCAGAATGCCATTGCTTTTATTTTTTGTAGAGACAACCCGCCAAATCAACATCAGAAGGCGCAGCAGGCCGAGATAGAAGATAATTGTGCCGACGATGAGAATGCCACATATCAAAATAACGGAACTGCCATACCCGAATATAAATTTGAACATAAAAAGAAACCCTAAATATAATCCGATGGGGACACCAAAGGTCGCCAAAATAGAGACGATAAAGTCTTTGACAGTCGAAAGGGGGAGCGGGTGTGCAGCAAGACGCCACAAGGCGAGGAAAATCCCCGGTGTCATCGCAGCGAGTTGCCAGAGATGAAACGACTCACAGAACATCCAATCCGGTGTGTGTCGCCAGAGAGTGTCTTGTAGTGGAAAAAAGAAAAAGACGCCAAGATAGGCGACACACGCAAGAGCTATCAAAAATTGGCCGATAAAGGGAAATGCTTTTTTGCGGATTTTGGCACGCACGGCAAATCCCGTCGCAAGCAATGCAGGCAGAAGACCGAGCACGAGAAGAAAGACCGCATAGACGTGCCGCTTTTCTGAGCGCCAGCCAACGTCAAAGAAGCGACGGACAGCCTCAGGTTTCGCGCTACCCCAGAGATCCCAAAACGTAAGCGCGTTGAGCACCGTCAGCAAAAGCACAGGCAGCGTGACCGCCAACAGCGCACAAAGCGGACTCTTTAGTGCGCGGGGAAACAACGAACGCGACGGCGGCGCAGACCTCAGCGGCGGGGTCGGTTGCGAGGGCGGCGGCGGCGCGGAGGCGGGAGGCGCGGAAGACGACGGAGGCGTGGGCGTTGGCGGAAGCCTTAGCGCGGGCGGCACTGCCGCTGCTGTTGGCAAAGACGGGGGCTGTTCAGAAGACATGCCGCAAGACTCGACCAAAAACAAACGGAGCGAAAGAAAAAAAGTTTCCGGCGTTCTCAGCAGATCACCGCTCGCGCCTCGCCAGCCGTTTGGAGATTAGCCAGACGGCGAGCAAAGACGGAAAAAAGACCAAAACGCCGGTGAGCAAATGCGTGGCGGCTTCCAGGCGTTCTGGCAAAAGCGCCCCGCCCAAAGTGCGTGTCCAAACCGTTGCAATTACGCGCATCGCATTTACCAACATCGTGACTCCCCATGCTGCCAACGGAAACAGCACTATCCGCCGCGCCCGACACGGGACAAATTGCCACGCGAGCAGAGCGCAAACCATCGAAAAAAAGTCCGCGCCGCCGCATTCGCGCGTCACACGCACTGCTTGCCCCGATGCAAAAAGCAGCGTCTCGCCG
>JAITPT010000179.1 GCA_031289285.1 Puniceicoccales bacterium | reverse complement strand
CCAAAAAATGTCTTCCGGTGCTTTGCCCCCGTTCCGAATAATTTACCAGGCTAAATAAGTTGTTTGACATGATGAGGGCATGGGGCAGGGAACGGACGAGCGGAGTGCAGGACGCCATTTGGCGAGAAGGGCAGGGGTGGCGCAAACTACATCTGCTTCAAGATGTTGCGTAAGACCCATTCCGCTGAACTGCGGTTCTTAGGGTTATTTTTTTGAGGGACATGCTTTTTACAGCGGGCAACCCGTTGCGATAAACTCAAAGGGCAAGCCAAACTTCGCCGCCGCCTCTTTTGCCAAGGCGTCAACGCCAAAAACCTCCGTGGCGTAGTGACCACAAGGGTAAAGATTCCAGCGGTTTTCTTGCGCCATGTTGAAATGCTCCTCGCGTAACTCGCCCGTGATGAGGGTGTCACAGCCAACCGCCGCCAGTTCGTCGAGCACCGAACGCCCACTGCCCGTGAGCACCGCGATGCGCTCCGGCCTCTCACTCCCAAACTCGATGCCCGTGAAGGTCCCCGGAAAAAGCGCCCGTAGCCGCGCCGCCAATTCCGCCCGTGCGATGCCGCCGCCCGCGCACAATGCCGCCATCGGCACCCCCTCGTATGGCAAAAACCAGCGTTCCACCGTCAGCCCCAACGCCGCCGCCAGCAGCGCGTTGTTGCCGATTTCGGGGTGGGCGTCCAGCGGCAAGTGGCTCGAATACAACGCGATGTCGTTCTCAAACAACACGCGGTATTTCTCATAAACAAGCCCCGTGACCGGCTGCTGCGGGTGCCAAAAAAGCCCGTGATGCACGATGAGGAAATCCACCCCGCGCCGCGCCGCTTCGCGAAACGGCTCAAGGCCAGAGTCCACAGCGGCAGCGATTTTTCTGACCGCACCGCGCTTTGCGAATTGCAGACCGTTGACCGCGCCGGGGAAGTCCTTCACGGCGCGACGGCGGCTGCGTTCGTCACAAAAGTTGACAAGAGTTTCGAGCGAGACTGTGTTTTCCGACATAGTTATTTTCCTCAAAAAAATGAACAGCGGTTGCGATTGACGAGCGATTGACGAGCGGCTGGCGAGTGGTTGGCGGCGGGCAGTTGGCGGCACTGCGCCTATTTCTGCAACTTCTCAAAACGCGCCTCGGAGGGTTGCGGCGCAGATTCATTGAGAGTCGAGGGGTCGAAAATCCCCGGCGGGTGGTTGACGTTCACGGCGGCGGCGGTCACGCGAAAAATATCTTTGTCGCGGCTCGCGATGTCGAGCGCGCGCATTTCCTCAGGCAGATAGACGCCCCGCACATTGGTAAAAGTCTCCGCCTCGTATTTGCGCAACTCTTTGTCGCCGTCGCCGAGGACGATGGCCTGCAGGATGACGAAGTCGCCGAAGCCCTTGTCGGTGCCGAAACGCACGGCGTTGATGTTTGGGTTTGCCCTCTTGAATGCGGCGGGCGGCACTGCGCGGAAAAAGTGTGTGGGCCGTCCGCGGAAACGCGCCGTGCGTTCGTAGCTCACATCGCCCCAGTGCAAGAAGGGCGTTTGCAGCTCGAGCGGCGTAAAGATTAGCCCCTCGAAAAACGGTTTGTTGCTCGTGGCATCGGCGCGGGCCGGTGCGCCGCCCGGGCCGCCGTTTGTCCAAAGCTCGGCGTCCTCCCCGCTTTTTAGGAAGAGGCGCAAAGGGCGTTTGCCGGATTTGTCGCCAGCGGGCGGCGAGAGTTCGAGGCGGAAAACATTGATGTTGTTGCGACGCCCCGTCCAAAGCGTGCCCTCGTAGGTCACCGTTTCGTCGCTCTTGCGCGGGACGTGTTGGATGACAAACCGCAGGCAGACCTCGCCGATTTGTGTGCCGCGCACCTTGTTCAAAATCACGCCGACTTCTCGGTTGCTGAGGCGGCGGGCGGGGCCGGTGTCGAAGGCCGATTGGGCGGTGGCTGTCGGTGCGCAGACGAAGGGCGCGGCGGCGACGGCGAGCGCGGCGGCGGCGCGGAGGAGGCGGAGTGCGCGTGAAAAAATCAAACTGCAAGACATGCCGTCGTGTTGCCGTGTTTCCGCGTCTCCGGCAAACCAAAATCTGGCGGCGTGGTTGCTGTGCGCTCGGCACGCGGGACTTTTTCTTCGCTTCTCAGAGGGCAGTCTCGTCAGTAGTTTTTTCCGCAAACCCGACGTATGCCCGCCGTGAACACAGACCGCGACACCGCGACAACTCCCGCAAACCTGCGTGCGTTGGCGGAGCGTTGTGCCCGCCTCGCGACGGCGCGGGGAAAAGCAACCCTGCTGAGCATTGCCGAAAACCACTGCGGCGGCTGCTGCGTTGGCGGGCGGGCGGCGGAGGGCGAGGCGTTTGCCTATTTTGAACGGCGGGCGGAAGGGCTGGCGGTTTCTGCGGAGGGGGCGGTGTGGCAGAAAACATTTGGCGGGGCAGGGCGGTTTGCAGAAGCCCGCGACGCAACACGCGATTTGCTCCAAGACGCCGTGCTCGGCGGCGGCGCGGCAGCGACGGCGTTTGGAAAGGCACTCTTTTTTGCGGCCTTCACTTTTGACGATTGCCCCGCGACAGACACCGACTCCGGCGCGGCGGAGACTGGCGGCGCGGCGAACAGTGCGGCGAACAGGGCGGCGAGCAGTGCAGCGAGCATTGTTTTTCTCCCGCGCTTGCACATCGCCCGCATGGGCGAGGAGCGCGTCCTCGTCGTCAACCGGCTCGTCGCACCGGAGAGCGACCCCGCCGAAATCGCCGCCGAAATCGCCGCCGACATCGCCGCCGACCTCGCGCAGCTACACCGCGTCACCCACGACGCCCCTGTCCCGCAAGCTGCCGAGTCTGTCCCGGTCGCGTCGCCGCTGTGCGAGATTGGCGGGGCGTGGTTTCCGGCGGCGGTTGAAAACATTCTTGGCGAGGTCGAGGCGGGCGTCTTGCGCAAAGCCGTTCTCGCTCGCGCTTGGCGGGCACACCTCGACGCACCGGCGGACATCCGCAGCGCACTCGCCTTCCTCCGCGAACGTTACCCCGAGTGCCACACCTTCGCCTTCGCACCCGCCGCCGCCTTCGCACCCGCCGCCGTCCCCGCCGCCACCTTCATCGGCGCGACGCCCGAGCGGCTTGCCGTTGTCGAGGGCGGCTACCTGCGCACAGAGGCGGTCGCGGGCACTGCGGCGCGTTCTGCCGACCCTGCCGAAGACGCCCGCCTCGCCGCAAAACTTTTGCGCGACCCCAAAGAGCTTCGCGAACACGCGCTTGTCACCGACGCCATCTTGGACGCCCTGCGCGGCATCGGTGCCGACGCCCACGCCACCGCGCCCGCCAGCCTGCTCACGCTACCGCACGTGCGTCATTTGCGGACGCCCGTTTGTGCCGCGCTCCCCGCTGGGACGCACCTGCTCGATGTCGCCGCCGCGCTGCACCCCACGCCTGCGACGGGCGGCGTCCCTCGCGCCGCTGCGCTCGCTGCCATCCGCGCCCTCGAGCCTGCACCGCGCGGTTTTTTTGCGGGGCCGCTCGGTTGGTTCGACGCCAAGGGCGAAGGCCGACTGGTCGTCGGTTTGCGCAGTGCATTGGTGGCGGGCACGGAGGTCGTGTTTTACGCGGGTGCGGGGATTGTCGCTGGCGCATCGCCCCAGCGCGAAGACGCCGAGACCCGCGCAAAACTCCGCGCCATGACCGAGGCAGTTTTCGGGGCAGCGCCAGCACCAACCGCCCATCCGCCGTCACTCGCCACCCCGCCATAGGCCCTATCTCCGCCGCTCACCTGCCACCGCCGCCCACTGCTCGCTCGGTTGTTTTGCTCGCGTTTTGCACCTGTGGTTTTTTTCTCGGCGAATGCCCTTGAAATCTATGACCGGCTACGGTCGTGCCAGCCTCGCGCTTGGCGACGCCGAGCTAACCATCGAAGCCAACGCCGTCAACCGGCGCGGTCTCGAAACCGCCATCTCCGCGCCGCCCGAATGGAGCACCGCCCTCGAGCGCCTCGGTGCCGCGTGGGTGCGCGAATTCGCCTCGCGGGGGAAAGTCACCCTCTCTTTCCGTTTCTGCGCTACTGCCACCGCCGCCGCGCTCGCATGGGACGCCGCTGCTGTTGCCGCCTCGCTGCGCAAACTCGCGGCGCAAGCCTCGGCACTCGGCGCGTCCTTCGCGCCCGACGCCGCTCTGCTGCTACGTCTCGCCGAGCTACACCGCGCCCAGCGCGAGACGCTTCCCGACCCCAACGAGCCGGAGACGCAGGCGGCGTTGGCGTCGGCGGCGCGTGCTGCGCTTAGCGGGCTTGTCGCGATGCGTGAGACGGAGGGTGCGTTTTTGGCGGAAGACTTGTTGGCGCGCGTCGCGACCCTTGAGGGCTTGCTTGCCCGTGTCGAGGCGCTTGGCGACGGCGCGGTGGCGCGTTACCGCGAGGCACTTTTTGAACGCCTACGTCAAGCGGGCCTTGCGCTCGACCTCGGCGACGAGCGTGTGCTCAGAGAAATCGCGCTCTTTGCTGACCGTTGCGACATTGCTGAGGAGACCACGCGTTTGCGCAGTCACTTTGCGCAGTTTCGGGCTTGTGTTGCTGAGGGTGTGGATGTCGGGCGCAAGCTCGACTTCCTTTGTCAAGAAATAAATCGCGAGTTAAACACCATTGGCAGCAAGGCGAATTTGGTAGAAATCACCCGTCATGTGATTGATGCAAAAAACGAGTTGGAGCGTGTCCGCGAGCAAGTGCAGAACGTCGAGTGACGGCGGGGCGGATGGGGCAGTGGGGGCGTAGCGGGCAGCGTGGGCGGTGTGGTCGGCGTGGTCGGTGGTCAGCGGCTCACTGAGATAGGTCGTATAGGTCGTATAGGTCGTATAGGTCTTATAGGACCTATAGGTCGTATAGGTCCTATAAGTCCTATAAGACCTATCCCCTCTCGCCCGCGACTCACCCCACCGCCCTCCCGCGCCCCCCGCCGCCAAAAATGTCCGTATTTGTGGCGCAATTAAAACTTATGAAAAAAGAAAAAAATAATGTTGCGCCATGAGAGGAAATCAAAATCCTCAACGTCTTCATGGATACATCTGAACTTATTCTTGTTCGCTCAGTTGATGCGCAAAACGAGATACGCCACAAAACGAGGCCCTCAAATGCTGTCGAGAAACGCCGTGTGCGCCACAGCGGGCGACGTCAAAAAATTACCGAAGAAGGTGCTGTGCGCCACGGGAAGTTTCTCCAAAAAATTATCGAAGAACGTTCGTTGCGCCATGAGACGAAGCCGCAAAAACACGCCGCCGATGCCGCAGCAGTCGCAGACGCCGCCGTTGCCGCGCCGTGCGCTGTGACCTCCAGTGCCCCTGCCAGAATGCCGATGGCTGCCATCGGAGACTCCGTTGGGCAACCTCGTTGGGGTCGTGATGCAGGGGTGGCTTCTACCCAAGGTGGTCACTCGTTCCTCGCGCCAACCTTGGGCTTTGTTGGGAAACCCCGTTGGTGTTTTGAGAAACCGCTTCGGGGTTTTGGGACAAGATGCGTCCCACCCTTAACGAAAAAAACCACGGCCCGTCCATGCCATTGGGCGACGCGTTTTCCCCCAACGGCACAGGGAGCAGGGCGCAGGGTGCAGCTCACGTCCGCCGTTTTGGCACACAACTCTTTCCACCACTAAACCACAAATTCCTTTGACATTCATTTTTCTCTGAACACATGAACACTACTGAAATCATCCTCGCCCGCTCGCTCGCCGCAACAGCTGCCGTAGCGTCCGGCTCCCATTTATCCCGCGCCTCCCGCGTCTCCTCGACCCGCCGCTCGTCGCGCTCGTCTGCCGCTGCGTCCCCCGCTTCAGTCGCCCCAGCCGTCGCCCCAGCCGCCGTCGCCCCAGCCGCCGCCGCCGCTGCTCGTCGCCGTCGCCCTTCGTCGTCCTCGTCCAGCCGTCCGGTGCGCTTCCTCGCTCCTGCGGTGCTTATTGCTGCTGCTGCGCTCCTCGCGCCGAAGGCGAGTGCCGACCAGACCATCACCAGCCCCGCGACTTGGGCGAATAACTACGTCGTCGGTTCGGGCACTGCGGAAACGGTCACCATTACTGGTGCGGCGGCTCTTCTCACCACGGGTGCCAACGTCCACGTCGGGGGCAACGTCAACACCACTGGCTCCACTCCCAGTAGCGGCACGCTCATCTTGACAGAGGGAGGTCGGCTTACAGGTGTTACGCTTTTGCACCTTGCTGGCACTGGCACGACTGCCGCTGCCAATGTCGTTTCAACCGCAGTTGGCCGTATCATCATTGGCAGTGAGGACGGCACAGCGATGGCAGGCACTTTTGCGGGCACGGGAACGCTCGAAATCCGTGGTCATGCGCCCGGCACACAATCTGCCCCAAACAGCCTCGTCTGGTTCAACTATGTTGGAAGCTCCTACTACATGAACAAAGGTGGCCTCTCAACGGGGGCAAACATAGTCTTAACGGGTGCCACCAGTGTTAAGCATAGTTCTGCGGGCACTACCACCCTCTCTCTTGGCACACATAGCTACACGGGCGTTACACTCATTGAAAAAGGCACCCTCGTCATGCGCGGCGAAAAGACAGGGCAGGGGAAGACTATTATTGCGGCAAGCGGGACGCTCCAAGTCGGCGTTGGCACTTCGAGTTCTGCTGCTATGGGCGAATGGCGAGGGAGTATCGAAAACGCAGGAAACCTTAAGTTTATACGTTCCAACGGATTTGATTTTACAGCCGCGCTTATTCCCACGATAACAGGAAGCGGTAACATCAATTTTGAAAAAACGGGCACTGCCGGCACACTCAGTATCCGAAGCCTTATTGACGGCGCGACCAATGTTACAGTCAATGGTGTCGGTGCCGTTAGCATTATCGGGACGATGCAAAACGTCGGCACCGTGACCATTGACTCAAGAGGCGCAACGTCTATTGCAGCACTGAATAATGTCGGGACTGTGAACGTCTATTCAAGTGCCGCGACGACTATTAGCGGGGCGCAGACCAATGTTGGCTCCTATTACATCAATTCAATTGCTACGACGACTATTTCCAATCTTGGCACCTCTGCTGCCAACATCACCAAGTTTGGGGCTGGCCTCCTCTCTATAACGGGTGTGACATCGGGAACCGTTACGCTTAATGGTGGCGTCCTTACATTCACAGGCGGCACAACTTGGGTAAATCCTGCCGCAATTATAACTTCTGCTGGCACGTCATTACAAATCAATCGTAGCATCCTTAACGGCACCACCATTTCCTCTGTTATTTCTGGCGGAGGGACTCTGGTAAAGCAAGGGACAGCATCAACTCTGGGGGCAGTGAACAACAGTGTCATGCTGTCTGGTGCCAACACTTACTCCGGCGGAACAAGGTTTGTGGGATGGCTGTATCTTACGGGTGCTGGCACGTTGGGAACAGGGGAAGTCCTGTTTGCCGCCAGCGCAGCGCGCCTCTCTCTTGGCCTCAATAACACGGATAACTATAACGTCCCTATAACCACACCGTTGCCAAACACTTTTGACGGAACTACCGCTGGCTACGGAGGTATCTTAAAAAGAGGCACGGGCGAGGTTACACTCACTGGAGACATCGGCCTGAAAAAATACATTGCAGTGCTTGAGGTGAATGGAGGGATTTTGAGACTTGGCGATGGTGGCACTCCCCCGAATTGGGGTATTCACAACACCGCCGGTGTGTTTATAGCGAGGACTGCGGCAGAGGCTGCGGTGGGGCCGGAAGGTGCTTCGCTTGTTTTTAATCACGATGGCTATTTATACCCATACGTTCGTTTAGGGGCGGCAAGCGTTGTCGCAGGGCACCCTTGGCGCACTGCTTTTCACGGATACGGAAATCTTATTAACGAAGGGCATGGCATCACCGTCCTAATGGGCTATGATAATGCTACTGACGACTTCTCCGGCAAACTCATCGCGAAAAACGGCACATTTCAAATTGGTATGGGAAAAGACCGCGGGCGTGTGCAAAACGCAAGTTACGTGATAGAAGAGTCAGGAACTATAGCCGTTTGGAGAAGAGGTGATTTGTGGACCGACGCTCAGCACAATGCCGTCATTGCCAATGCAATAAGCGGAACTGGCACTTTCATCAAAATGGGGACCAACTTTGTTCACCTCACAGGCGCGAACAACACTTTCTCTGGAACATATATTGTAGAGGGCGGCGGTTTGCGTTTCGGTTCAGGCGGTATAACAAATTCAAGCGCTGACTTTGAACTCCAACGAACCTCTGTGAACGCTGTTGACAAGACCGCCGTGCTGGTTGTCGGCAGGAGTGATGCTATTATGAACTTCACAGGGAATATTTCGGGTGTGGGCGCCCTGCGCAAACTCGGAACCTCAACGCTTGTCCTCACCGGAAATAATTCCTACTCCGGCGGAACACATATAGGAGGAGGAACAGGTAGCGGATATGCGGCTGACAATGTATACACGACTAATGCCGGAACGATTCAGGTCGGAAACTTCAGTGTGAATGCCGGCTTGACTGGCTCCTTGGGAACGGGAACTATCTTGTTTAGCGTCTCGAATAATTCTAACGCAATCGGGAAAATCCTAATAAACCGCAATGGCACTTTTGAAATACCGGGGAACATCATGGGCGGAAATAATGCAACTGCGCAGGCACCAGCGACCAATCCATACAGTTCTATCACATTATCGGGCGGGAGCACATACCCAGCAGGAGAACTCAACGGAGTCCCCTACGAAGCTGGCGTGGCAGGCGACGCAATCACTATTCTTTCCGGGAATAATGCATTCAAAGGCTCGATAATTGTTAAAGCAGGTAGGTTAATACTATCGGGCGACAATACCAAATCAGTCGGGTATAGTAGTAGATACACCGCTGAACCCGGTGCTATTTTGCAAATTGGCGATGGAAGCGTGGGCGGCGTGGGCGGGAGAATTTATCAGACAGGAACAGACACATCGTCGGCGGGCAACACGCGCCTGACCTTTAGCGGGGCCACAATCGAAATCAATCACGCGGACACACTTATATGGTCGCGACCCTTGAGCGGAACGGCATCAGTCTCGTCTTCCTCTGACCCCGCCTATCCTTCCTACAACGTTTCCGATGTCTCCAGCGTTTTCGCACAAACTGGCTCCGGCACAACCATTCTCTCCGCCAACAATACAGCTTATTTGGGCACCATCCGCATTGAAAACGGGCGGCTTCAGATTGGTGGCGACAACAACCTCGGCACCAGCTCTACAAACATCATCAAAGGCGGCACTTTAGTTTTGGCGGGCAGTGTGACTTTCAACAAAAACTGGACGCTCGCCGTCGGGGAGCAGGAGAACGGCATCGAAGTTCCCAGTGCGCTGACCGCAACCTTTGGTGGCACGTTTAGCGGCGAAGGCGGTTTCACAAAACTCGGAGCAGGCACACTCAAACTCAACAACGACTACGCCCTTGGCAATATAAGCGTCCGCGAAGGCGTGCTCGATTTGACGGCATTTAACGGTGACTTTGGGAAAGCACACGGTAACAATTATCTCGAAGGTGGCACATTGAAATTAGGAGCGACTTATCTTGTCTCGGGATGGGAAATCGCTGTCCCCGCGACAGGAAAAGATACAATAGACATAGATTTTGGAGCTTCTGCGGTTATGGCTTCTGGCATGACCGGAGCGGGCGATTTCACAATCACTGGCGGAGGGACGCTTATTCTTGGCGAGAACCTCGATTTTCCCCACCTCGCCAATCTTGATTTCTCCGGCGCGGTCACCATTGATGGCGGACAGCTTAAACTGACAGTGCCGGGTGCTCTCGGCGGAACGGTCGGCACACCGTCCGGCGCGGTTCACCAACTTATAGATGGCACACTAACTCTCTCTTCGGCTACTCCGACCACTTATTTTGACAACTGGCACGTGCCCGGAAGGGCAACGCTCCAGCAACCCATCATCAACGTGAGAGAAAATGATGTAATCACTCTTTCGGGTCGGCTTACCAGTGACGCCAATGCTCCTCTGAAATTTACTGGCAACCCTGCCATGTCGGCC
>JAITPT010000129.1 GCA_031289285.1 Puniceicoccales bacterium | reverse complement strand
TGCGCAAACCCCTCCCGCTGAACTGCCGTTCTGAGGTTTAACCAGACTCATACTTCCCGTTTTAGAGAGAGGGCAGGAGGGGGGGGGGGAGGCGGGAGGGGTTAGTTTTTTGAGGCGCGCCAGAGGAGGATGGTGCCGAGGGATTGGAAAATGAGATTGGGGAGCCAGACTAAGAGGTCGGGACGCCATGCGGGGTCTTTTAGCCAAGAAGGGGCAATGGTTAATACATAGAAAATCAGGGCGAGAGCGATTGCGATGCCCGCGTTGGCAAGGGTCTCCGAACGACTTGTTTTTATGCCGAGCGGAATGGCAAGCATCGTAAGCGATAAAATGCCAAAGGCATTCGCAAGGCTACTTTGTATTTGGAATTGAGCAGCGATACGGTTTTCAAAACGTTTTTTCGGGTCGGTAGGCGGCGATTTGTCGTTGTCCTTGGGGTTGCGGCCTTCGTCGCGAAGCTCCAATAGCTCGCCAAGCGCACAGTAACGGAGCTTTTTTTCATAGCGGTCGAGACCTTTCAAAAGGGCATCAATGGGGACTTCAACAGGCAATTTCGCAGAGTAAAAGGTCTGGCCGGGCTTGGTGAAGTCGCTGGGATTTTTTTCGTTTCGGCGTTCGATGCGGGCATTGCGGGCTTCGAGTTTGATGATGTCGCGGGCGGCGTCGAACTCGAGGGTGGCATTTTCGGCGTGGATGATGCGGAAGGCTTGGCCGTCTTTGTTGAATTGCCAGACGCGGAGGTCTTGGAAGTCGTTGTTTTTTCGTTCGCCGACGTAAATGGTGTATTCTTTTAGGCGGACAAACTCGCCCGGCGCGATGAGGCGTGAGGGGTCGGAGCGGGCAGTCGTTTTTACAATTCGTTTCAAAGAATCTATGGCGAGTGGTGCTTGATAAAAGTTGATGTAGGCGGAGAGGATGACGCCGAGGATGGCGAGGAAGAAGACTGGGGAGACGATGCGCCAGAGGCTGAGGCCGGAGGACTTCATGGCGAGGATTTCGTTTTGGGCAGACATGCGGCCAAGGACGATGAGGACGCCGGTGAGGATGCCCATCGGGAGCGTGTAGGGGAGGCTGCTGGGGATGGCGAGCAGGAGCATTTCAAAAAATTGTCCGAAGCCGATGATGCCGCTGGAGAGGTGCGGGAGGACTTCTTTGAGGAGGATGCCCGCCATGAACACAAAGACAAACAGCCCCACTGCCATCGAGACGGCAGTGAGGACTTGTGTGAATACGTAGCGTTGGAAGCGGTTCATCGGAGGAGGGCTGGCGCACGGGGGCGCAGGCGTGATGGCACGCGAAACTTTTGCGGCGACGGCGGCAACCGACGGCGCACGCTTACGCGGCGGGCGTCGGCGCGGCAGCGGGCGCGTTGTCGTCGTTGGCGGCGGCAGCAGGTGCGGCGGCAAGGTCTGGCGCGGCGTCAGCGGTGGGCGGGATGTCCTCTGGTGCGTTGGCGGCGGCAGTGGTGGCTACCGAGGGGACTGCGCCGAGGAGGAGTGCCATGTCGGTTTTTTCGACGCCTTCGGGTGCGACGTTGATTGCGGAGAGGCGGATGCTTGCGCCGCGTTTGGTGAAGCTGAGGTCGTATTTGTTGACGAGTTGTTTGACGTTGGGGTAGAGCGTGGCTTTGCGTTCGGAGAGGACGGCGAGTAGTTCGTCAATTTGTTCGCTGTTGGCGCCCGGGAGGCCGAGGAGTTTTTCGCGGGCTTTGCTGATTGCTGGGCCGCCGTCTATGAGGGCGTTCCAGACGAGGATGGCGACGTTCATCGCGCCGCGGATGGCGGTGTGGTTGTTGCCTGCTTGGTCTATGACGGGGCGGGCGAAGTTGATGAGTGCGTCAGAGATGTTGAACGCATTCGGGTCGTGCGGCTGGGACGCGGGAGCGGCGGTCTTCTGTTTGGAGCCGGGGACGGCGCGTTTGAAGAGCGTGGGTTTCGGCTTGCCGTAGGCGCCGAGTGTCTGGCGGCGGTTGTATGGGTTCGACATTGGTAAAAAGTTTTCGCGGTGTGGTGGGGCAGGGATGTTGTTTCGGGGCGCGGGCGCAAGCCAATTACCTCGGCGCGGGTGCGGGCGCGGGGTTTTTCTCGACGAGGATGCGGAAACCGCGCAGGCGGTTGGCATCGCGGCGTGAGGCCGTCCGCTGGGGGAGGGTGGCGAGTGTTTCGCGGGAGTCTTTGTAGTTGCCGCCGATTTCGAGGGTGTCGGCACTGGCGGGGTCTTGGGGGAGAGTCCATTCGGCGAGGTTCCCGAAGAGGTCAACGAAGCCCGCTGCGTTGGGTTGGCCGATGTCAACTTGGCGTGGGGCACCGTTGCTGGTTTCGGCGGCGTTGGCGGCGGCGACTTGGATGGCGCGCCCGGCGGGGTCGCCGACGGCGGCTTGAAATTCGGCGGCGGAGGGGAGGCGGGCGGAGAGGCCTGCGAGCCAGCCGGCGCGTTCGCAGAAGAGGGCGGCGTCGGCGTAGGTGACGGAGTCAACGGGGAGGAGGTCTCCGCGCACGGCGGAGGGGTTGGTGTCCATGACGAGGGTGTAGAGGATTTGGGAGACTTCAGCGCGCCCGAGGAGGAGGTCGGGTTTTCCGGGGATTGGCAGGAGGGTGCCGTTGAGGATGTTTCTGACGTTTGGGATGACCTTGTCTCTTGCGGAAAGGTATTTGAGGCGGCTGTGGGCTTGGCCGCTGATGGCGGTGCTGCGGCGGTATTTTTTCTGGGCTTCGTCGGCGGCTTGGAGGATGCGGACTGCTTCGATGCCGGCGGTTTCGTGGTTGCCGCTACGGAGGGCGGCGTCGAGGGCGGCGATGCGTTTTTCGAGGGTGTTGCGGAGGTGTCGCATTATGGCGTGGTCGCGTTCTTCGCGCAGCGGTTCGATGGGGTCTATTTCGGAGAGTTTGGCGAGTGGGTTGGTTCTGCCGACGCGCACGTAGTCGCTTTTGGGGTGGATTTTTGACATGTCGCTGTAACGCTCGAAAATGGTGTTCCAGAGTTTCAGCACTTCGGTCGCGGCGGCGTCGGAGTTCACGAAGTTTTCTGTTGCGGCTTTGGCTCGGACTTCGGCGAGGAGGCGGAGGAGCTTTATGTTTTCAGGGGAGGAGAGTGCGGTCTCGTATTTGCTTTCGAGCTGGTCGGGGTAGTTGTATTCGATGTTAAAGAGGCCGTCGTAATTGTCGCGTAGGAGGATGGCTTTTTGCCATGCGTCGCGGTAGAGTTCGGCGGCTTTGGTCCATTGCGTGTTGGCGGTCTCGGTGGGTTCGCCGATGGCGGGGACTTCGAGGGCGACGCGCATTCCGTGGGTGGTTTTTGGGGCGAGTTTGGCGACGATGGCGTCGGCTTCTTTTTCGCTTTTTTTGAGGCTTCGGAGGATGGGTGTTCCGAGGGCGAGTTTTTGTTGGTGTTGGAGTTCGTGTGCGCGGGAGACGTCGCGCATTTTGCTAAGTTGGTAGTTATCGCCGATGAGGGTCTCCATGCGGTCGGCTTCGCCGTAGGCTTCGGCGGCGGCGCGGAAGTCTTCTTTTTGCATGGCGGTCAGGCCTTTCATTTCGGCGACTTTGCCGAGTGTGCGGCATTCGCGCGCTTTGACTGTGTGCCACTCGCCACGGATGTCTTCGATGAGACCTTTGGGGTCGCTCTGGTTGTGGTTTAGGCTGATGTATTTTTCGCGCAGGAAGAGTGCTTCTTCGAGGAGTTTCTCGTCTTCTGGCGTGGGGATGAGGTTGGGGCGGGCTTCTTTGATGGCCTTGAAACGTTCCCAGAGGTCTTCGCTTTTTACGCGGAGGTCTTCGGCTTCGCGGCGTTCTTGCTGGTAGTCTTTGGGGCGTGAGGCGGTTTTGGGGCCGAGGTTCGCGAAGAAGAGGGCGCTGCCGAGGGCGGCGATGGCGATGGCGAGTATTAGAAGGATTTGGAGGAGGGTCTGGCGGATGTCTCCGCGCCGGAAAGCGAGTCGCATGATTGGTGTGTTTTTTGGTTTGTTGCCTTAAAGCTGAAACTGCCTATCGGGAGGGAGGCTTTCAACAAGGAAAACATGTTCGCAACTATCGCTATTCTTGGGACGGGGCTGCTGGGCGCCTCGCTTATGCAAACCGTGCGCAAAAACGGGCTTGCGCGTCGCGTCGTCGCGTGGTCGCGCAGGGCGGAGACACGCGCCCGTTGCGCGGGGCAGCCGTGGTGCGACGCGGTGTTTGATGACCCCGCAGACTGCGTGCGCGACGCCGAGCTGGTCGTCGTCTGCGCACCAGTTGACAAAATCGGGGAGACGCTGGCGTCGGCGGCGGCGGGGATTTCGGAGGGGGCGTTGGTGACGGATGTGGGGAGCACGAAGGCGGGGGTTTGTCGGGCGTCGGCGGTGGCCTTGGCAGGGGTTGGCGCGGCGGCGCGGTTCGTCGGTGCGCACCCGCTCGCGGGTTCGGAGAAGAGCGGGCCGGAACACGCGACGGCGGAGTTGTTCGAGGGGCGCGTTTGTTTTGTGACGCCAGTGGCGGAGACGGCGGCAGAGGCGCAGGCGGCGGTTTGCCGTTTTTGGGAGGCGGCGGGGATGCGCGTTTCGGTTTGCTCGCCAGAGGAGCACGACCGGCTTGTCGCCCGCGTGAGCCATTTGCCGCATTTGGCGGCGGCGGCGTTGTCGGCGGCGTTGGGGCGCGACCCGCAGGCAGAGGTTTTTGCAGGTGTCGCGGGGCCGGGCTTGCGCGATACGACGCGGGTCTCCGGCGGCGACCCCGCGCTCTGGCGGGCGATCGCTCAGGAAAATCGCGCCGAGATTGCGCAAGCTCTGGCGGCGTTTGAGGCGGAGCTGGGCGTTTTTAAGAGGGCGCTCGAAACGGGCGACTTCGACCTTCTCGAAAGCGAGCTTCGCCGCGCGAGGGAGTGGCGGGAGAAGCTGTGAGCGAGAAGGGCAGGGCGCGGACGGCGGGCGCGGACGGCGGCTGGCGGCTGGTGGGCGCGGACGGCGCGGGGATTATTCCAGCGTGAAGAGTGTTCCGCCGATGCGGTTCACGTAGAGCGTGTCGTTGGGGTTGGCGGCGGAATCGGCGGCGGCGGTGGTCGTCACGAATTGGCGGCTCACCCGCACGGGGTAACCAACGTAGAGGTTTTGGAAGCTGTTGAAAAACGACACAAGCTCCTCCTTCGAGCCGACGCTGAACTCGACCGTTTTGGCGTGAGTCGTCACCGGATAGGATTTGAGGACAAGACCGGCGCGGGCGCGGGCGTAGGAGCGCTGCACCTTGGCGTCGGCCTCTGTCACCTCGCTGGGCAAGGCGGGCGCGGAGGGCGCGATGAGACCGCCGGAAATCTCGCCTGCGGCGGCGGCAGCGTTTTCGGATTGGCGGGCGGCGTCGGCGGCGGAAAACGGGCGGGCGTAGTAGAGCCGCAGCAGCTGGTTGGAGCCGGACATGTCGAGCGTGACTTCGCTCACAAAAAGTGTGCCCGTGGTGTATTCTTGGAAGGCGACGGAGAGCACTTGGTCGGCGCGCCCGAAGAACGCTTGCGAGGTTCCGGCGACTTTCACGCCGAAAACACCAGCGTTGGGAAAGGCCTTGGGTTGGACTTTTGCGGCTTGCAGCGGCGCGGCGGCAACAAGCGCAAGAAGACTGCTCACGCCCAAAAGGCGAGCCGCAGTGGAGAAAAACGAGACAGGTGCGGATTTCATGGTGCCGGAACACTGCGAAGCTCTTTCGGACAATGCCAGCATTTTTATTCAAGCACTTTTTTGGTTCCTCGCTACTTTGAGTGGGGAGGCGAGGATATGGGATCGAGAAACACCCGAACCAGTAGGGACAACTTCTTTG
>JAITPT010000125.1 GCA_031289285.1 Puniceicoccales bacterium | reverse complement strand
CGCTACACCTCCGGTTATGCACATCTCGCCCTTGCAGGGCTAAAAAACAAGAGGTTGTGATAAGGGGCATCAGCAATTGCCAATACTCGCGTCCCACTCAAAACAGCGAGGAACCATAAAAAACAATACCATACCATGTGTTGCTGGTGTGGTGGTGTGGCGTGTCCCGCTGTCTTTCCGCCACAACAGGGTGGTAGTGCCGACAAGAAAAATGTGCCCAACCGGCATCGAAGTCAAGTGTAAAAAATGGCTGCCTTTTAATTCGAGCGCAATAAATGGGCCAAATATTTTTCGTGTTGTAAGTGCATGATTTGTCGTATATTTGAGATGCAGATGCCGACTTCTCTCTCCTGCCGCTCCCTTCCTCGCCCCGAATAATTAACCAGACTAAAGATTTTGCCGCCGCCAATAAAGCGCCAATAAAGTGCCAGACACTTTTTTACTTGCACTTGTCTGTTTTTGAAAAAACAAACTTGTCTTTGCCACACACACAGCAACCAGTGCTACAAGGGCGGGAACAGGCACCACCCAATAAAGAACAGGCAGCACGAATAAAGTGCCAGACGCTTTTTTACTTGCACTTGTCTGTTTTTGGGAAAAACAAACTTGTCTTTACGCGCACAGCACAGATGCGTGTGTGGCACGGACATTGCGCCTGTGTGTGTTGGCATCCAGTTCTGAGGGCGGCACTCACGCCGCCAAAATGCCCCATGCTCCGCCGTTTCGCCAAGACAGCACCCCTTGCGGCAGCTTTTTATCTTGCCGCACTGGCGCAACGCCGCTGTCCTGCACCGCGTCATGAACGCACTTTCACTCTTCTTCCTCGCTGCCGCCACAACCGCTGCCGCCACTTGCCTGCCCAAAGCCTCCGCGCAAAACCCCACCGCCACCAGCACCACGACCATCGCCACCATCGCTGCCACCGCACCTGCGTTCGTCGCGACATCCATACACGCCACCGCGCTTGCGCCCGCTGCCGTTTCCCTCGAACTGCAAAACGCTGCTGGCTTCCGTTTCGCGCCCGCAGATATCGTGTTTTTTCTCTTCAACAAAAAAAACTCCAAACACATTTTCCTTTCGCCGTCCGTCGTCCGTCGCACCGGACAATTCTCCGGCGAACTCGCAGGGAAAACAGAAGTCGGCGGTGCTACTTTTTCTTATCAGATAAAAATCGCCCTCGACCCCGCCGCGCCCGCTGCGTCTTTCACGCCGTCGTGGAGCGTGGATAAAGACCTCGACGGCTGGGAAGTCGCCTTCGCCTACCAACGCGGTTTCACGGGCGATTGGCGCGTCCAACTTTATCCTTTTGCGGGCAACAGCGAGTCCGTCAGTGTCAACCCGCTACGTTATTGTGGTGTGCCCGGCGCGTTGCTCTACAAAAAAGATTTGTCCTCGGTTTTATTCTTCGCGCTCGACAGCCGCTCCGATTATCTCAACCCGACAACATGGACGGGCAAGACGCGCTTCGCATTCTCCAACGGCGCGGTCAACCCCGCATTTTACGCTGGCGGCGGACAACTAAAAGCTGGTGTCGCTTACGAGTTACCGCTGCAACTTTTCTCCGACAACTCTGGCAAGTTCACCACCGCTATTCCCAACATCGTTAAAAACTGGATGCGCACCAACGACTATAAAGTGGACACCTCGCTCTTTGTGCGCACACCGCAAGAAGCATTCGACATCGGAGCCGCTGCCCGCGACAACCCGAAGTTCTGGATAAAGGGGATTGGCTACGAACACCATCGCGGCACACCTTTTGTTTATCCAGCAGAGAACCCGTTTTTCGCTCTGCTCGATTATATTTTGTTTTCCGAAACAGGCAAAAAAGACAATCGCGACCGCGCATTTCACCTTGTTGATTTTCTACTAAAAGGGCAGCAGCCCAACGGCGCGTTTCACACATCTTACTGGTTTCGCGCAGGTGGCAGTAAAGGAAATCTAAAACACAGCATCGCACACTCCGGCACTCGTCCCGAAAAAGGTTACAGCAGTTGGGATTGGGGACATCACGCCTATAAAATAGACATCAATGCAATGGCTGCGCAAAACCTTCTTATCCTCTGGCAACTCGTTAAAGAAAAAGAGGGGATAGACAAAAAAGAATGGCGAGATGCCGCCGTGCGCTCGCTCGAATGGATTATCAGTCAACAAAATGCAGACGGTGGTTTCCCACAATGCGTAGATGTTAAAACGGGGCAAAAATCTATCTCAACGGTCAACGGACGTCTGCTTGTCGCGCTTCCACGCGCTGCTAAAATAACTGGCGACAAACGCTATTTAGAGAAAGCCGCGCAAGCAGAAAAGTTTCTCCGCGAAAAAGTCCAAAATCGTATCTGGTTCACAGGCGCACATCCCGATTTGCCGCCGGAAGACTTCGAGCAAGACAGCCTCCCGCTTGTCATTGAGTTTTGGCTCGATAAATACGAACGCACGGGCGAAAAAGATGCGCTCGAAAACGCTGTCGCCAACGCTTATCTTAACTTGCTTTTCTGGTGCCCGAAACAATTGAGCTGGGTGAAAAACCCGACGCAGACCGCGCACAGCGAGCAACAAAACTACAACCAGTATTCCGTCTATTCTTACAACAACAAAAAACTCAGTGTGCTACACCGTCTTCACAAATACACAAACAACCCGCTCTTTGAACAACTCAAAAACCGCGTTATGCAGATGAACTTCTACACGCAGCTGGCGAGTGGCCCCTACAAGGGCGCGCAATACGAGGCAATCGCTGACCCGTGGCTCGAACGTCGCCACGGTTTTAACAATATGAACTCGCCCTACACAAGCGAACTCGTGGTAGATGTGCTCGTGCAACTCTACGAACTCGGTCTCGCAAAACCCAAAAAGGCGGACGCCCCAAAATAACCCAGACATGCGTATCACAATTCTTGTCTCCGCCGCAGGACGGCGCAATAAACTTATCGCTTGCCTGCGTGAAAGTGCCCAGCGGCTCGGCGTGGAAGCCGTTGTCCTCGCGGCAGATATGAACCCTTCGATGAGTCCCGCCTGCCATTGCGCCGACGCCGCTTTCGCAGTCCCACATTGCAAAAGTGAAGCGTTTCTCCCCGCCATAAAATCCATTTGCAAAGCGCAAAATGTCAATTTGCTTATTCCTACAATTGACACGGAGCTAAGTGCTTACGCTGGCGAAAAAGCGTGGTTTGAAAACAACGGCACGCACCTAAACATCTCCGCGCCGGAGGTAATTGATTTAGCGCGAGACAAGATGCTTTTTCACCGCTTTCTCGAACAACACAACGTGCCGTCGCCCGCTACCGGAGAAGCCGCTGGATTGACCCCGCAACAACTCGCACTTTTGCCTTGGCCGTGTATTTTCAAACCGCGCGACGGCAGCCGTTCTGTCGGGATTGTCCGCGCCAAATCGCCCGATAGTGTGCCCGATTTCGCGCTGACGGAAAATTATATTTGGCAGGAATGTTGGCGTGGAAAAGAGTTCACTGTGAACTTTTTTACCGAGCGCGGCGGACGTTGCCGCTGTGTCGTCCCACACGAACGCGCAGAGGTGCGCGACGGCGAAGTCGCAAAGGGTATCACGCGACGCATTGCCGCCTTGGAGGATGCCGTTCGCCGCATGGCGGAGGCGTTGCCCGGTGCTTACGGAGCACAGTGCGCACAAGCAATTGTGCGCGGCGACGGCCAGTTTGTTTTGTTCGAGTTAAACGCACGTTTTGGCGGCGGCTACCCGCTTGTTGACAACGCCGGTGCCCACTTTGCCCAATGGCTTATAGAAGAAACACTTGGACTCCCTTCGACTGTCAACAACGATTGGAAAGAAAACCGTGTCATGCTCCGTTATGACGACGCCATTTTCATTGACGCAGACACCAACTCAAAAGCTCCGCAGGGCAGCGCAACAAAAGTATAAAATAAAACGAAATGGAACTCATAAATAACAGCGCGGTCATTGTTTTTGACCTTGACGACACCTTATTTCCAGAGCGCGATTTTGTGCTTGGCGGGTTTCATGCGGTTGGCGCATTTCTTGGCGTGGAGAGTCGTTTTTACGAATTGGCGGCGCAACATTTTGAGCGTGGCGAACGCGGTGCTATTTTTGATGCGGTTCTTGCCGAAATGGAAATCCCGAAAACGCCGGAGCTTATAAAAAACTTGGTTGCAGTTTATCGCGGACACACGCCCACGCTTGCGCTTGGAGAAACCGAGGCGAGTTTGTTGCGGGCCTTGCGTCAAGCGGGGAAAAAGTTGGGGATAATCACCGATGGTTATTTAGCGGAGCAGCAAAAAAAAGTTGAGGCACTGGGCTTGCAATCTTTTGTGGACGCCGTGATTTACAGTGACACTTGGGGACGTTCTGCGTGGAAGCCTTCGCCTGTTCCGTTTCGCGAGTTGGAGAAGGCTTTGCATGTTTCTGCCGCAGACTGTGTTTATATTGGCGACAACCCCGAAAAGGACTTTTTGGGTGCCCGTCGTGCTGGCTGGTCTTCTGTGCGTTTGCGTCTTCCCGCTCGCGAGCATTCTTCCGACCCCGCCACTGGCATTTACGCC
Organism: Puniceicoccales bacterium; assembly: GCA_031289285.1. Taxonomy (GTDB): domain Bacteria; phylum Verrucomicrobiota; class Verrucomicrobiia; order Opitutales; family UBA953; genus CALNBE01. Next base: position 10,158 of record JAITPT010000125.1, on the reverse strand, counting down.
CCCGATGTCGAAATCCCCGCCTTCACAACCCTCTTCCCAAATTCATGATGGGATTAGTAGGATTTGCAGGATTAACAATGCGGAGGGGAAACCGCAGATAACACAGAGAACGCAGATATAAAGAACAGGGCAGGGTAGGTGCGGGAGAGACGGATTTTTTTTAGACAGGATGACAGGATTTTTTATTCTGTCCGTCCTGTCATCCTGTCAGAAAAACGGCTAAATGCTGAACGTCTCTTCGGGACGGGAAATAGGTGAAGGAGAAACCGCAGGGAATAAGCAGTCTCACACTAAGGGCGTAACTCCCGGCACGGCGATTTCCACTTTTGGTGCTTCGCCCCATGCGAGTTGCTTCGGAAACAGGTCCAGTTTCGAGGCGTTCAACGCCCAGTTGAAGCCCACTTCGCGCCCTGTGTATGCCGACATGCGCCCCAAAATGGCAGTCAGCGTGGACTCCGCTAATTCGCGCCCTTCGTTGAGCGGCGCACCCGCACGGATGCTCTTCAACATGTCGGCGTGTTCTTGCACGTAGGCACTCGGGCGCGGGCCGCTGTAACGCCAAGTGGGACGCCGCGAATTGCCCTTGTGGATGGTGTTGCCGTAGCAATTCGCCACCCCCTTGGTGCCCACAAGACGCTCGCTCACGCGGGCCGCCGCGCCGTTCGCTTGTCGGCAAAAACTCTGGACGCGCACACCGTTTGGAAACTCGTATTCGACTGCGAAGTGGTCGAAGGCGTCGCCGTAGCGCGGGTCAGTGCGCGTCTGCCTCCCACCCATGCCAAACGCTTTAAGCGGGTGCGTGCGAAACGCCCAGTTCATCGCGTCTATGTTGTGGATGTGTTGCTCGACGATGTGGTCGCCGGAGAGCCATGTGAAATAAAGCCAGTTGCGCATCTGGTATTCCATGTCGCTCCAATTTTTGCCGCGTCCGCGATGCCACAGCTCGCCGACCGTGAAATAAATCTGCGCGTCAAGCAGATCGCCGATTTCGCCGCCGTGGACACGCTTCATCGTCTCGACGTAGGCGAGGTCGTGGCGGCGGATAGTGCCCGCGACAAGGGCAAGTTTTTTCGCCTCTGCGATTTTGACGGCCTCCAGCGCGATGCGCACTCCGGCGGGGTCAGTGGCGAAAGGTTTTTCGGCAAAGATGTGAACGCCTTTTTCGGCGGCGGCGAGCAGGTGTTGCGGACGGAAGCCCGGCGGCCCAGCTAAAATCACGATGTCAATGCCGGAGTTGAGCACGTCTTTGTGGTTGTCAAAACCGGAGAACACGCGGCTCTCTGGCACCGTGGCGCGAGTGCCGTATTTGGGATTGGCGGAGAGCTTGGCGAGCGTGTTGCGCGCCTTTTTGGCTTGGTCGGCAAAGGCGTCGCCAAAGGCCCAGAGCTGCGTGTCGGGGTCGGCGTCGAGGATGTTTTGGGCGGCCTCTGTGCCGCGCTGACCGCTGCCGATGATGCCGACTTTGAGGCGGTCGCCAGCACCAGCGGCAAAAGCGTTTTGGGGCAAAACGGCGAGCAGGGGCAGACTTGCGGATGCAGCCTTGCGCAGGCGGGAATTAGTAAGCGTAAGCATGGCGGCGAAAACACGGCGTTCGCTGGCTTGTTCCCCGCCACACGCCGTGCGCCGCGCCGTCAGTCGCAAGTCGCGCCACGCGCCGCGCCGGTTTTCAAACGTCGCCGAGCCATTCTTTTTTTCCCGCCGCCCAAACGGTGAAACTCAGCGGCTGCGCCCCAGTCGGTTTCAGCGAATAGAAACCGCCAGCAGCACGCACGAGTGCCAGCCCTGCCGCCACGTCCCAGAGATTGGTGAACTCCTCGTGATACACGTCGGCCTGCCCGACCCCGACGTATGCTGCCGCCAGTGCCGCGCTGCCAATCATGCGGATTTTTTTGAAGCGGCGCACTCGTGTCGTGAAGAGTGCCAGTGCTTCTGGGGATTTGTCTGCGCCTGCCGGAAAGCCTGTCATCAGGCAAGCGTTTTCGGTCTTCTCCGCCCATTGCGGTTTGAGTGCCGTGCCGTTGATGCTCACGCCCGCGCCGACGACGCCCGCATACACGCGCCCGCCGCAAAAGTCATGCACCACGCCGCACAGCGGTTCGCGCCCGCGCATGAGCGCGATGCTCACGCAAGTCGAGGGCTGGTCGCGCAGGTAGTTGTAGGTGCCGTCGAGCGGGTCAACGACCCAGTAGAGCGCGTCGCCGTCGAACAGGGCAGGGTCGCCGCCAAGCTCTTCGCCGATGACAGGCAGGCCAGTCGGCGCGAGTTGTTCACGGATTACGCGCTCCGAGTCTGTGTCGGCCTGCAATTTGACGTCTTGTGCGCTCAGGAAATTGACCGTCCGGTCGGCACCTGCGAGCAGTGTTTTGGCGGTTTGCGCCGCTGCTTCGAGTGCCAGTTTTTGGAGAGAAAACAAATCGGGCATATCCGCGCAGCTTGCCCGCCCCGCCGCTTGGTTCAACGCGAAAACTGCGGCGAATCAAAGGCGGTTGGGCAGGGGCGGGAGCGGGGTGTTTTTCAGGGGCCGAGCAATGCGGCGGGGAGGACAGCGATGCCGTCTTTTTTGCGGCGGTAACATTCGCTACCGGTGGTGAGCACGGCAGCGTCGGCGAGGTTTTTGCCGAGTTGCGTTTTCAGCCAAACGAGATGGCGCACGTCGGCGTCGCGGACGGTCGGCGAGAGTTTCACTTCAAGCGCGACGATGCGGCGTTTTTTCTGGACGATGATGTCAACCTCGCGGTCGCCATTTTGCGTCCGAAAATAGGAGACCGAGGCGCGGTTGGCGTCGGCGTAGGTTCGCACGGATTGCACGAGGAGCGACTCGAAGAGGCGTCCGGCAAATGTCCCGTGCTTGGCGTCGAAGCGGGTTTCGGCGCGTCCGGCGAGCAAGTCGGCGGTGTCAATGCCGAGCAGCGAACAGGCGAGCGCAGGGTCGGCGAGATGGTGGCGCGGAGTCTGTTTGAGACGGGAAAAATAATCGCCGCCGTCTAACCACGGCTGGAGTTCGTCGAGGAGCCACAGGCGCTCCAGCGCGGCGCGGTAGGCGAGCGCCGTCGGCTTGGAAATCTTGTCGCTCTCGCCAGCGGTTGCGCTGTCGAGGATTTCGGAATAGCCGGCGTCGGTCGCCGTCGCAGCCGCGTAAGAGCGGAGCCAACGCATCAGCAAGGCAGGCTTCCGAACCAACACGCCTTTCTGCGTGAAGTCGCGTGTCACGGCGTATTCGATGTAGCTTTCGAGCATTTCCGAGGCGCGTTTCTCGCTGTATTTGCGGATGCCCGGCAGACCGGATTTGACGATTTCGTCGGCGTAGGTGGCGATGTTCGCAGTGCATGTCCCGCGCAGTGGTTGGCTGAATGGCGTGGCTTGCGCGAGCAGTGTGCCGAGGCTCACTGGCGAGCGCGGAGAGAGGCGCTCGAAGAGGGAGAGCGGGCGCATTCGTTTGCCCAAAATCCTGCCTGCGCCGGAATGGAGTTCAGGCCGGGTTTGCGACACGTTTCCAGTCAGGATGAAACTGCCGGGCGGGGCACCGTCGTCCACGAGCCGCCGCACGGTGTTCCATACCTCCGGCACAAACTGCCACTCGTCAATCAGCACAGGCGGTTCCATTTGGGCGATGGATTCCGTGTCGTTGGCGAGGGCTTCACGGACGCTTGGTTTGTCCATTTGGAGGAAGGTTTTTGCAAAGCATTTTGACGTGAGTGTTTTGCCAACGCCTTTCGCGCCTTCAACGAAGAGCGCAGGCACCTCGCGCAATGCGTCGGCAAGGGCGTCTTCGATGATTCTTGGGCTGATTTTGGACATGCGCGAACCATGCCGAAGACCCCGCCTACTTGTCAATCCGCATTGATTCTATTTATCGTTTCACAGAACTCCTACTTTACGTTTCGCAGGACTTCTATTTGTCGTTTCGCAGAACTTCTACTTTGCGTTTCGCAGCATTTCTACTTGTCGTTTCGCATGATTTTGCGCCGCCGACTTGCGCTTCGGGCTTTACGATTGGCTTGCTAACGAACGCACGTGAGGGCGAGACGAAAGCCAAGGTAGCCGTCACGGACGCCCGCCCTGTCTGTCCCTGTTGAGCTTGGTTGTGGAAAACTCAAAACTCAGTGCTGGTGGCGGCGCAGGGCGCAGAGACCTGCGGGCCAATCAGCGGGGGTGGCGTCGGCGGAAAAAGGAACGGGGTGGCTCTTGGCGCGACGGCGGGTCATGTTGGTGTATTGTGTCATGCACGCACTCACAAACGCTTCGTCGCCGATGACCCCACCGTGACTGAACCACGGAACACGCTGGAGCAAACGCTCCGACAGCGGAAGTTTCCCGCCTGCGTCAGCGACTGCTTGCGCAACCTCGGCGTCAATGCGGGCGGCGGAGGGGTCGCCGCGTTTCGCAGTCGCGCCTTTGCCGAATAGCACGACGCGGTAGGTCTCCAGCATTTCCTCATCGCTGAGGTTATCAGAGGAAACCGCGTAGCGAAGATTGCGACGCATCTTGCCGTTACTGCCTGTTGCCACGGCTTCCGCGTAGCCGCACCAGCGGTAGTCTTTCGGGTCTTTGACGATGCGTGCTCGGACTGGGTTCAAGTCAATATAGGCGGCAACTGCCTCCATTGCGAAGAACTTGTCGCTCTGGACGATTGTGCTCGAAAACCGTTCTGACCAGAGTGTTCCCTCGCGTTCGTGAGTGCGGTTATACCAAATGGAGAACCGTTGTTTGAAGGTTTTCATGAACTCGGAGACATCGCCCATTCTACGTAGCATTTGCTTGCGCCACGCCTCGGCCTCTTCGCCGTCCTTCTTGAGCATCTCGGCGAGCATCTTGACATCGGCGGGTGCCCATTTTGTGGGTTTGGGATAGAGCACGGAGTAACGTCGCAGCAGCTCTGTGTCGGAGAGTTCGCCTTGTTCTGGCACTCTAACGAGCACATGAAAGTGGTTTGTCATGAGTGCGTATGTCACGACTTGGACGCCGCAGAACTCTGAGACTTGGTGCATGATAGAGCGCATTCGTTCTTTGCATTCGTCGGTCAGCAAGAACTCGCCGCCCACAATGCGCGAGACACAATGGTAGGTCGCCGTCGCGCCTGTGCCTGTGTCCGCGCTGGTCTCCGAACCAACACCAGTGTTCGTGCCCGAAGTGTGTTTTATTTTGAAACGTGCAGTTGCCATACCCCCACACTGCAACACAACTCCCCCATCGCAACAAAAAAATTAGACTGTCTATTTATTTCCGCCGCGCCCGCACGGGTGTCCGAACCAACACCAGTGTTCGTGCTGTGAGCGTGTGTTATTTTGAAACGTGCAGTAGCCATGCGCACACGGTGCGACACAGCCCTCCGGCATTGCAACAAAAAAATTAGACTGTCTAATTATTTTTTGGGGTTCGCGCTTGCAAGGATGGAGGCGGATGCGAAACCTGATGCGTATGCCAGACGACCCGATTTCCGCGCCGCCGCCATCGGTCCCGCAAATCAAACCTGCCGATTTGCGCGGTATCCTCGAATACGTGCCCATGTTTCGCGAACACATCTTCGTCATCGCGATAGATGGGAGCGTTATCGGGCACGAAAATTTTCCCAATCTCATCACAGACATCGCGGTTCTGCGCAGCCTCAACATCAAGGTTGTCATCGTCCACGGCATCGGGCGACAAATGCTCGCCGCCGACACACGCCAAAAAACACAGGGCTTCAAGTGGACAGAGACCAAGCCCGCGCTCAAAGATTTCTACGGCGAGGGCGTCACCTGCGCCACCATGCTGCGCCTCGCCCGCGAGGCCGCCGGGGTCGTGACTCAGACCGTCGTAGAGGCCCTGTCACGCGCCGGTCTCAAGACCGCCATCACCAACGCCGTCCGCGCCACAGCAGTCGGGATTTTGGGCGGACGCGACCAACAGTTCACAGGCAAGGTGGAGAAGATAGACACTGCGCTCATCAAAAGCCTGCTTGAGCAAGGCGTCGTCCCCGTGTTCACCCCGATACAGTGCAACCGCGAAGGGTGCTCGCTGCGCATCAACAGCGACCTTCTCGCCGCCGAACTCGCCATCGCGCTGGGTGCCTCAAAACTCATCTTTCTCACCTCGCATTCCGGCCTACGCATAGGGGGAAAAATCGCTGTCAATATCCCGCTCAAAAAACTTGCCGCGCTCTTCCGCGACGAACGCGGCGGCGGCATCGCGTCGCGTCTGCGCAGCAAAGCCGCCCACGCCGTTCGTGTGCTTGAATGCGGCACGGGGCGCGCTCACATCCTCGACGGGAGCGTCAACGGTGGCCTGCTCACCGAGATTTTTGACAAGGTGGGCACGGGCACGATGATTCACGCCGACGACTACGAGCAAATCCGTCCTGCCCGCAAAAAAGACGCGCAGGCGATTTACAACTTCACCAAACAGGGCACGCGCACCGAGACGCTCCTGCACCGCACCCACACGCACATCGAGCAACACATCGAGGACTACTTTGTGTATGAGATTGACGAGAGCGTCATCGCTTGCGCCGCCTTCCGCTACTACGCGGGCACGAGCGTCGCGGAGGTTTGTTCCGTCTACGTGCAACCCTCTTACCACGGGCGCGGCATCGGCAAAAAACTTGTTGAATACGCGACTGCCAAAGCTGCCGAAAACGGCCTGCGTCGCCTCTTCGCGCTCACCACGCAAAGCCGTCCGTTTTTCCGCGACATCTGCGGTTTTGCCGACGCTACCCTCGAAGACCTTCCGCCGGAGCGGCTCGAGTCTGCCCGTGCCAGCGGTCGCAACGCCCGTGTGCTTGTGAAAGACCTCGGCCAACCCGTCCGTCGAAAAACGCCCGCCACTGGCGCAAAAAAACGCGCACCATGAAAACCAGTGCCCGCCTGTTGCGGAACATCCGCGCCGTCAGCTTCGGAGTATTCGGGACACTCCTCGAACCCGTGCCCGCCCGCGCCGGAAACCGCCCGCGCAATCCGCCGCCTTCGCCTGCGTCTCCGCCTACGCCCGCGTCCCCGCCCACGTCTGCTGCTTGGCGTGTTCGCGCCGGAGTCTCCGCCGTGCTCGGTGCATTGCGTTTCCTTGGCTACCGGCTTGCTGCCGCTGGCGACACCGCCCCTCAACCCGCGCCGCCGCCTGCCGTCATTTTGGAAACGCTTGGCCTCGGCGGTTTTTTCGAGGAAATCCAGCCCGCTACCCCGCCCGTGCGCGGCGACGCAGGCCGACGTTTCCGCGAACTTGCCGCTGCGCTCCGCCTCGCCCCCGTGGACATCCTCCACGTCGGCGCTGACCTCCAAACCGACATCAACGCTGCGCTTGCCGCGGGTGTCCGCGCCGCTTGGCTATCGCCTACTGCGACCTTCCGGCCCACTGGCGGGGCGGTGTTGCTCGGCAAACTTGCCGACCTCCCAGAACTCTTCCGTCTCGCCGACACCGCGCAGCACCAGCGCCCTCCCGACGGACGTGCCACGCGCAACTTAATTGCGCTTTTGCGTGGCGTCCCCGAGGAGGCACCTGCCCCCAGAGGCCGTCGCCACGACGAACCGGAGCGTGTCATCGGCGAGCTTATTTTGGAAGTTGCGGCGGAGCTTGGCACGAAGGCGAAACCGCTTGACGTTTTGCGTCGCCACTGGGCGGAAATCGTGGACAAACCCAATCTGGCATCCGCGAGCGAACCGGAAAGTATTTCGCCAACGGGAACCTTAAAAGTTCACTGTGCAAACACAATTGTCCGCACGGAATTACAAACATGGCGCATGAAACAAATTTTAGCCGCAGTGCTCAACCACGCGCCCTGCCGCCATGTTAAAAAAATAGTGTTTTGTGTGTGACGTATTAGGTCGTTTTTTTAGAGGGGAGGGTATTGGGCGATTTCGTTTTTTAGGCGAGAGGCGAGGTAGGGGTTGCTTTCTTTTAAGTGGTCGTAAATCAAGATTGCCTCGGTTTTATATTCAGAGATTTTTTCGGCGTTCCAATGAGGAGGAGGCGGTTGGAGATTGGTGATGCGGTCAGCGAGTTTTATCGCCCAAATTGTTTTGGGTTGCGCTTGAATGCGGCGAAGAGAATCCAACATGCGCTCTTCCTTGGGAAGTGTCACGTCTTTGGTCAAAGCCCGCACTCCCGCAGCGATGTCGGCTCCGAAGTTTGCACTAAGCTCCGCTTCGGTGCAGTCCGTATCTTCCAGAACGTCATGCAGAAGCGCGACGGGGACAGCAAGCCCCAAGTCAAACTCCGGCGTGTGCGCGGCGGCAACAAAGATTTCCATACACACATTACTAAGATGCGTGACGTATGGAATTTTGTCGCAAAACAGTATTTGGTTCCCGTGATGTTTGGCAGCAAAAATAATCGCTTTTTGATAAACTTTTTGGATGCCGTCTGGAAACGAAGTGTGCGAGAAGTTGTCGGTGTTCATAGCGTGTAAAAAAGAAGCTGTAAAGAAGGTGGAAATAAAGAAACAAGCAGTTTGTAGAAAAAAGTTTTTTAGCAGTCTCTGCCGTTTTTTTGTCTCTGTTGTTTATTTTGCTTGTTGTGTGCCAGTCGTTGCTTCTGTTGCGGGTTCTTCGACGGGCGGGAAGAGAATGGCTTTTTCAGCAAGTGTCGCGCCAGCACATTTGCCCGACCAGTCTAATTGTCCGGCGAAGGAGTCGGCGGGAGCGAGGCCGATGTTTTGCTGAATTTTTGCAGCGACTTCGGGCATCACAGGTGAGAGTGCCACGGCGGTCAAACGCAGCCCCTCGGCGATGTGCGCGAGGCAGACTTCGAGACGGGTGCGGTCGGCGGGGTCGGCGGATTTGCCGAGTTTCCACGGGGCGCGGTGCTCGGTGTAGCGGTTCATGGCGCGGATGAAGTTCCAGAGTGTTTCAAGCGCGGTGTGAAATTGGTAACCAGCGGCGAGTTGGAGATATTCGGGCGCGGTCGCCGCCCATAACTCGCGCAGCTCGCGCTCCGGCGGTTCGGGCGACGCGCCGAGCGCGGCGTCCGGCGTTTTGCCCGCAGCGTAGCGTCCGCCCATGTTGAGCAGGCGGTTGAGCAAGTTGCCCAAGTCGTTGCCAAGGTCGGTGCGGTAACGGATTTTGAATTGCTCGGCGGAGAAGTCGCTGTCTTGGCCGACATTCATTTCGCGAATGACATAATAGCGGAACACGTCTGCGCCGTAGAGTTTCGCGAGGTCGAGCGAGTTGAGGGCGTTGCCAGCACTTTTTGAGGCTTTGCTGCCGCTGATTGTCCACCAGCCGTGGACGATGAGTTGACGCGGGAGTGCGAGGCCGAGTGCGTTTAACATACACGGCCAATAAACGGCGTGTGGCGGCACGAGAATGTCTTTACCGATGACATGCGCGTCGGCGGGCCAGAAGCCTTTTTCGGCGACGGCGGAGTAGTAGTTGACGAGCGCGTCGAACCAGACGTAGGTGACAAACGCGGGGTCGAAAGGCAACTCGATGCCCCATGTGAGGCGTTCCTTGGGGCGCGAAATACACAGGTCGTTAATCGGCTCTTTGAGAAATTCGAGCACTTGTTTTTGGCGAAACTTCGGGAAGATAAAGTCGGGATGCGTGTTGAGATATTCGACGAGCCAAGGCTGGTAGCGCGACAGACGGAAGAAGTAGTTGCTCTCGGTGACAGGCGTCACATCGCCAAAAATCTCCGGCCACGAGCCGTCTTCGAGTTTGTCTTTTTCGAGGACAAACTGCTCCTGCCGCACACTGTAAAAACCCGTGTATTCGGCCTTGTAAATGAGACCGGCGTCGAAGAGTTGTTGGAGAAGTTGTTGGACGATGTTTTTGTGGCGCGGCTGCGTGGTGCGCAGGTAATCGTCGTTGGAGATGCCGAGGTCGCGCAGCAATTGGAGGAAGAGTGCCGCCGTCTCGTCACACGCTTGCTGCGGCGGAATGCCGCGAGCGAGGGCGTTTTGCTGGACTTTTTGCCCATGCTCGTCGAGGCCGGTGAGGAAGTGGACGCGGCGACCTTGGAGACGTTGGAAACGGGCGATGACGTCGGTGAGGACTTTTTCGTAGGCGTGACCGAGGTGCGGGGCACCATTGGCATAGTCAATGGCGGTAGTGATATAAAATGGGCCTTGTTTTTCGGTTTCGGAGGACATGTTTTTTCGCTGACGAGGCTGGCGGATTACGCAGCGGCGGCAAGCGCGGAAATGGGTTCCGCAGGGGAGGGTGAAGGGTGGCGTGTGTGTGGGGGGGG
>JAITPT010000118.1 GCA_031289285.1 Puniceicoccales bacterium | reverse complement strand
ATTTTGCCATTGGGGCACCCGATAATCTCGCCCCTACGGGGCTTTGTGTGAGGGGTGGCTTTTCCGGGGGTTCCGCTGCGCTACACCTCCGCTTATGCACATCTCGCCCCATGCGGGGCCGGAGGCGTCCGCGCTTCCACTCAAAGTAGCGAGGAACCATTTATTTTTAGGAGTGCCCAATAACCTATACGACTTATACGTCCTATAAGACTTATACGTCCTATAAGACCTATACGTCCTATCGCCGCCCACCGCCCACCGCCACCGCCCACCGCCCACCGCCACCGCCTGCCGTCACTCCGCTGCCGCCGTTGGCTCAAGCTCTATCACCTTCCACGGCAGGCCGGATTTCCCCAGAAGCTCCATGAACGGGTCGGGGTCGCACTGCTCCATATTCCAGACGCCCGGACGCCGCCATTTGCCCGTCGCTACCATTGCGCCGCCAATCATCGCGGGCACTCCCGTCGTGTAACTTATCGCCTGCGACTTCACCTCGCTGAAACATTTCTGGTGGTCGCAGACATTGTAAATAAACACCCGTTTGCGCTTGCCGTCTTTGACGCCCGTGATGTCGCAACCGATGCACGTTTTGCCCTTGGTGCGTGCGCCGAGCGAGGCAGGGTCGGGCAGCAACGCCTTCAAAAACTGAATCGGCACAATCTCGTTTCCTTGAAACTTCACGGGGTCAATGCGCGTCATGCCGACGTTTTGCAACACGCGCAGATGGGTGAGGTAGTTGTCCGAAAACGTCATGAAAAAACGAATGCGTTTCAGCCCACGTATATTTTGGGCGAGCGACTCCAGCTCCTCGTGATACATCAGGTAACTGGCCTTGGGGCCAATCTCCGGGTAGTCGTAATCGCGCCGCACCGAGAGCGGGTCGGTCTCCCGCCAAACACCCGCGCCGCCCACGCCGCCACCCTCACCTTCGCCGCCCTCTCCGCGTTCCCAGTAACGCCCGCGTTGCGTGATTTCTCGGATGTTGATTTCGGGGTTGAAGTTGGTCGCAAACGGGTGCCCGTGCTCGCCCGCGTTGGCGTCCATGATGTCAATAAACTCGATTTCGTCGAAGAGGTGTTTCTGCGCGTGGGCGCAAAAAACATTGGTGACGCCCGGGTCGAAGCCCGAACCGAGCAGTGCCGTCAAGCCCGCCCGCTCGAAGCGTTCGCGGTAGGCCCACTGCCACGAATACTCAAACTTGGCGAGGTTGGGCGGCTCGTAGTTCGCCGTGTCAACGTAGTGGACCCCCGCGTGCAAGCAGGCGTCCATGAGCGGCAAATCTTGGTAGGGCAGGGCGACGTTGATGAGCACATCGGGACGCTCCTTTTGCAACAGCGCGACCGTCGCGGGGACGTTGTCGGCGTCCACCGTGGCGATGCCGATTTGGCGCCCGGTGTCTGCTTTCACGTCGGCGGCGACGGCGCGGACGCGGTTCTCGGTGCGTGAGGCGAGGACGACCTCGCTGAACACTTCCGTATTTTGGGCACACTTGTGGGCGACGACGTTGCCGACGCCGCCTGCGCCGATGATGATGACTTTACTCATGGGAAAAAAAAGAAACGGGTTGGAGTGGAAAAAAAGTTTCCAGCAGTCTGTCCAGCAGTCTGGAGCACTCTGGGAAGGCGGGCGAGGTTGTGCAAAACACCGAGACGGGAAACGCTTTTTTTCGCGCCAAAAAAATCTTGTTCCTTCCCGCGCCCTTTCCCGTTTCTCTCCGCGCCCATGCCCGATAATAGCAACATCCTCATTGAAAAAGCCAATGTGCTCCTCGAGGCCCTGCCCTACATACAGCAGTTCCGCGGAAACACGTTTGTTATCAAATATGGCGGCAGTTTCATGGACGACCCCGACCCCGAAGTCCGCGCCGGTGTCGCTCTCGACATCGTGTTTCTTGCCAGTGTCGGGATACAGGTCGTCGTCGTCCACGGTGGCGGCAAGGCCATCACCCGCGCCCTCACCGCCTCGGGCATCCACAGCGAGTGGCGCGGCGGAATGCGCGTCACCGACGCCGCCTCCGTCAAGGTCGTCGTCGAGACGCTCAACGGCGCGGTGAACACGGAGATTTGCGACATCATCTCCGCCAAGGGCGGCAAGCCCAAAGGCATACCGGGGACAGCCGTGAGCCTTTGCGAAAAGCTCTTCGACACCGACGCCAACGGCAACCCCGTGGACATCGGCTTCGTCGGCGACATCAAGTTTGTCCGCACAAAAATCATCAAGAAAGCCCTCGCCGACGGCTTCATCCCCGTCGTCTCGCCCGTCGCGCTCGACGAAGACGACCAGCCCTACAACACCAACGCCGATGTCGCCGCCGCCGCAATCGCCGGTTCCCTGCGCGCCCGCCGTCTCGTGTTTATGAGCGACGTGCCCGGCTTGCTCGCCGACCCGAGCGACCCCGCCTCGCTCATCTCCACGCTCCCCGCTGGGCGCGTGGACGAGCTGAAGCGCGGCGGAGTCATCGCCTCCGGCATGATTCCCAAAGTGGACAGTGCCGTGAAGGCTCTGCAAAACGGCGTCAAACGTGTCCACTTCATTGACGGGCGCGTCCGCCACAGTCTGCTGTTAGAGATTTTCACCGACCGCGGCGTCGGCACAGAAATCGTGCATTGAACCCACACGGCGGCTCACGCATGGCGGCTCACAGGGCCGCGATTGCCGCCGCCAAGACTTCCTCGGTCTGCGTGATTGCGGCGTCGTCGTGCGCGGCACTGATGAACGCACTCTCAAACGGCGAGGGCGGCAAAAACACGCCGTGGTCGAGCGCGTAGCGGAAAACACTCCCGAACAACGCGCCGTCGCTGCCGAGCACATCGGCGAGATTGCGCACGGGATTGGCGTTGAAAAACAGCGTGAACATCGAGCCGCATTGGTGGACTTGCAACGCGACACCCTTGCGCTGCGCAGCCTCGCGGACAGCGGTGGCGATGCGCTTGCCAGCGCGTTCCAGCGCGGGGTAGGGATTTTTGCGTCGCAACTTTTCCAACGCGGCGAGACCCGCCGCCAGCGTGACAGGGTGCCCGCAAAACGTCCCCGATTGATACACCGGCCCCAGCGGCGCGAGCTTGTCCATGATGTCGGCGCGCCCGCCAAACGCGCCCACGGGCAAACCACCACCGATGATTTTTCCGAGGCAAACAAGGTCGGGGCGGACGGTGTGCAGCCCCATCGTCCCCTGCGGGCTGAGGCGAAAGCCCGTCATCACTTCGTCAAAAATAAGCAGTGTGCCGTTGCGTGTGCAGCGTTCGCGCAGGTGCGCAAGGAAACCCGCCTCGGGGAAAAGCAGGCCGACGTTGCCCGGGTAGGGTTCGAGGATTACGGCGGCGATGTCGGGCGCGGCTTGACCGGCGGCAGCGGCGTCGGCGGCAAACGCGGCGTCGAGCGCAGCGGTGTCGTTGTAGGGGAGCACGAGCGTGTCGGCGGCAGCACCCGGGTTGACGCCCGCGCTATCGGGGTGCCCAAAAGTCAGCGCACCAGAGCCAGCTTTGACGAGCAGGGCGTCAACGTGCCCGTGGAAACAGCCCGCAAACTTGATGATTTTTTTGCGCCCCGTGTGCCCGCGAGCGAGGCGGATGGCGGACATAGTCGCCTCGGTGCCGCTGTTGGTCATGCGAACTTTTTCCACGCTGGGGACGTTCTCGCAGAGCATTTCCGCCATGCGCACTTCGGCGGCGTGGGTCGTGCCAAAACCCAGACCTGCTGCGGCGGCGTTCTGGACGGCGGTGCGGATGTCGGGGTCGTTGTGCCCGAAGATGGCTGGCCCCCACGCGAGCACGTAGTCCACAAGCTCCGTGCCCTCCTCGGTGTGCAGGCGACAACCCTCGGCAGAGGCCGTGTAAAACGGCGCACGCCCGACGGCGCGGAAGGCGCGCACGGGCGAATTAACGCCGCCCGGAATACGGGCTTGGGCGCGGGCGAAAAGTTGCTCGGAGGCGGTCATATCCGCGACGGTGGCAAATCCCGCACCGCCTTCCAACCCGAAAACCACAGCACAGCCCTTGCGGAGTGCACTGGCAGAGCGAAGAACGAACGGCGACACCGCTTCCGCAGACGCCGCGATAATTAACCACAAGGGACACAAAGGGTGCCACAAGGGACACAAAGTTTTTGGGGGATAATAAAGTGCCAGACACTTTTTTCATTTGCCTTGGTTTTGCAGTGAGTTTCTCCGTTGCCGATTTCCCTCACGATTCCGTCTCTCATATCCCCTACCATCAGGTTCAGCACCCACAACTCACACCTACCCAACACCAACCCTCACTCCCTTTGTGTCCCTTGTGAAAACCTTTGTGTCCTTTGTGGTTAAAATCGTTCTTCCGCCGCCGCCGCCGCC